>NZ_JBEZEV010000008.1:0-136359 GCF_040649055.1 Micromonospora sp. NPDC049060 | reverse complement strand
GCCCGCGCCGTCCGGCGAGCGCCCGGCGGTACTAGCCGGGCGCGTCCTCGCCTGGGTGGGGCACGCGGGCGCGCTGTTCGTGGCCGCGTGCTGCGCGCTCGTACCGCTGGCCCTCGGCCGGGCCGCCGGCGTTCCGCTGCTGGCCGGTGCGCCGCTGCTGCTGGTGGCGCTGACCCTGCTCGGCACCGCGCTGCTCACCGGCGGGGCGGTGTTCCGCGCCGTGGCCGCCGCGCTGCTGGTGCCGGTGCTGGCCGGCGCGGTGATCCGTCCGATCGTCGAGCTGGACCTGTCGCTGCTGCTCACGGCGCTGGTCGTGGTGGCGGTGGCCGGCGCGGTACGGCTGCTGCCCGCCGGGTGGCGGCCCGGTCCCCGGGCCGGCGCGCTGCTGGTGGCCGGCGGGATGGCGCAGTTCGTCGTGCTGCTGGCCGTCGCGCTCGCCGGCACCACCGCCGGCCGGTCGCTGCCGCCGTGGCAGGGGGCCGCGGCCGGGCCCGACGCCGACGGGGGGTGGCAGCTTCCGGCGGCGATCGCGCTGACCGTGGCCGCCTTCGGGCTGTTGCTGCCGAGGGCCGCCCGGCCGGCGCTGGCCGCGATCGGCGCGGCGGCCGTCGTGCTGGCGGTGCCGGCCAGCTGGCCGTCGCCCTGGCCCGCGGTGGTGGCGCTGGACCTGGTGGCGGCGGTGGGCCTGTTGGCCGTCGCGGTGGGGCGTCCCGGCGTCCGGTCCTGGACGGTCCTGGCCGCGGGGGTGGCCGGGACCCTTCTGCTCGGGCACGGACTGGTCGTCGGGCTCGCCGCGACGGCGGGTGCGGGTGCGGCGCTCGCGGTGGTGCTGGTCGCCGGGACCGCCGTGGCGGCGGCCGGCCGGCGCGGCACGGCCGCGCAGCGCCGGGTGGCCGGGGCGGCGTCGGCCGTCGTGCCGGTCGCGGTGCCGGCCGGCGCGGTCGTCGCCCTCCTCGCCGCCGGGGCGCCGGCCTGGTGGCAGGCGCGGGCGGCGCTCGCCGCCGTCGCGCTGCTGCCCGTCGGGCTGCTCGCGGTCCGCCGGCACTGGCCCGACCTGCGGGCGTACGCCTCCGTCGGGGTCGCCGTGGCCGTCGCGGCGGTCGGGTTGGCGCCGCTGGTCGTACCGGCCGACGAACCGGTGACGCTCTACGCCGCCGTGGCGGTCCTGCTGGCGACGCTGGGCGGTGCGGTGCGCTCCGACGTCGTACTGCGGGTGGCCGGCATCGGGCTGCTCGTGGTCTCGGCCGCCGCCGCCCTGCCGGTGGCGTTGACGGCGCTCGTCGCCCCGTACGGCGAGGTGTCGCCCTGGTCCGGGGCGCCCACGGTCCGGGCCGACCCGGGGGCGCTCCCGGTGGGCCTGGCGTTGGCCGTGCTGGCGGTGGCCGGGGTGCTGGCCGGCCGGCGGGACCGGGCTGTCGTGCGGACCGGCCCCACCGGCGCGGACGCCGTTCCGTCGGCGGGCGCCGGCCATGTGGAGGGTGCCAGCCATGCGGCGGGTGCCGGCCATGCGGCGGGCGCGGTTCCGTCGGCGGGCGCCGGTTGGTGGCGGGCCGCGCTGGTCGCGGTGCCGTTCGCCGCGGCCGCGCTGCCCGTGCTGCTGGTGGCCGCAGGGGTGCCGTGGCCGGTGCTGCCGGTCGGCACGCTGCTCGGCGGGGTGGCCCTGGTGCTGCTCGCCGCCCTGGCCGCACCGCGTCCGCTGCTCGCCCCGGTCGGGTTGCCGGTGGGTCTGGTGCTGGCGGCGTCCGGGCTGCTCGGGCTGCTTGCCACCCGGACGGGCACGATCGTCGGCCTCGGCGTGCTCGTCGTTGCGGCGGCGGTGGTCGGGGTGGCGGCCCGCCGGGACGACGCCCGGCTGGGCGGCGCCCTGGTCGCGGTGGCCGCCGCGACCAGCCTCGCGGTCGTCGCGCCGCTGGCCGGCGGGCTGCCGGTACGGGCGGCCACGTTCAGCGTGCTCGCCGTCGCGGCACTCACCCTGGCCGCCGCGGCGGTGCTCGGTCAGGTCGGGGCGTCCCCGGCCGGTCCGGCCCGAAGGGGACGGGCCACGGCGGCGGCATTGGACGCGGCGGCTCAGGCGGTGGCACTGGTCGCGCTGCTGCTCGCGGTGGGCTCGCTGCGCCACGCCGCGACGGTCTGCGCGCTGTGGGGCGCCGCCGTCGCGCTGCGGGTGCTGCCCCGGGGCGAGTCGGCGGGCCGGCGGTGGGCCTTCGCGGGCATCGCCGGCGGCAGTGAGCTGCTCGGCGGCTGGCTGCTGCTGGCCGCCGGGGACGTGGCGGTGCTGGAGGCGTACACGGTGCCGGCGGCGGCGCTGGCTCTCGTGGCGGGCGTGGTGGCGCTGCGTACCCGGCCGGGGCTGAACAGCTGGCTGGCGCTGGGCCCGGGGCTCGCGGCCGGGCTGCTGCCGAGCCTGGTGTCGGTGCTGGTGGCTGCGGACCCCCAGCCGTGGCGGCGGCTGCTGCTGGGCGTCGCCGCGCTCGCCGCGGTGCTCGCCGGGGCGACCCGCCGCTGGCAGGCGCCGGTGCTGCTGGGCGGGGTGACCCTGGCGCTGCTCGCGCTGCACGAGCTGGTCCGTGGCTGGGACCTGCTGCCCCGGTGGATCTTCCTGGCCGTCGGCGGGTTCGCGCTGATCGGGCTCGCCACGACCTACGAGCGGCGCCGCCGGGACCTGGCCCGGCTCCGGGCCGCCGTCGGCCGGATGGGCTGATCAGGCCCGGTCACGGGTGCCGGAGGTAGGGCTCGCCCTACCCCCGAACCGGGGGTGGGCAGGGTTACTCAGCGCAACCGTTCGCCGGAGACTGGAAGCGGGACGCGCCGGCCGGCACGTCCCGGGATCGAGGAACGGGAACGGAGCCGCGATGGTGCTCGGAGCGGTGGCGGAACCGCCGGTACGGCGGGGCAGTGACTACGCGCAGTTGTCCCGGCGGATCAGCGGGGCGGGCCTGCTGGAGCGACGCCCGGGCCGGTACGTGACCCGGATCGTGCTCACGCTTGGCGTCTTCGCGGCGGGCTGGGCGGCCGTCGGCCTGGTCGGCGACTCGTGGGCGCAACTCCTGGTCGCCGTCTTCCTCGCCGTCGCCACCACGCAGGTCGCGTTCCTCGGCCACGACGCCGGCCACCGGCAGATGTTCCGGCGGCGCGGGCCGAGCGAGGCCATCGGCCTGCTCACCGGCAACCTGGCGGTCGGGCTGAGCTACGGCTGGTGGGTCGACAAGCACAACCGGCACCACGCCAACCCCAACCACTCCGACGAGGACCCCGACGTCGGGGCCGGCGCGCTGGTCTGGACGTACGAGCAGGCCGCCGCGACACGCGGGTTCGGCCGCCGGCTGGCCCGTCGGCAGGCGTGGCTGTTCTTCCCGATGCTGCTGCTGGAGGGGCTCGCCCTGCACGTGGCGAGCGTGCAGGCGATTGTGGGGCGGGACTCCGACGGTCGGTTCCGCACCCCGATGCGGCGCCGCGGCGTCGAGGCGCTGCTGCTGGTCCTGCACGCCGTCGGCTACCTGGGTGCGCTGCTGCTGGTGATGTCGCCGGTGAAGGCGCTGCTCTTCGTCGTCGTCCACCAGGGGCTGTGGGGCTTCTACATGGGGTGCTCGTTCGCCCCCAACCACAAGGGCATGCCGATGCCCACCGCCGACGACGACCTGGACTTCCTGCGTAAGCAGGTGCTCACCTCCCGCAACGTGCGAGGCGGCCGGCTCGTCGACGTCGCCCTGGGCGGGCTCAACTACCAGATCGAGCACCACCTGTTCCCGAACATGCCCCGGGCCAACCTGCGCCGGGCCCGGCCGATCGTCCGCGCCTACTGCGCCGAGCAGGGCATCCCGTACGCCGAGACGGGGCTGGTCGAGTCGTACCGTCAGGCGCTCGCGCACCTGCACGAGGTGGGCCGGCCGCTGCGCGGCTGACACGCGCGAACGGGGGCGGCGCCGGTCGGCGCCGCCCCCGTTCCGTGTGCGGTAGGGCTCAGGAGCCCATGGACTCGATCAGCTCCTGCGGGGCCTCCTGCGTGTCGCCCGCGGCGGGCTTCTTGACGGTGACCGGGGCGCCGAAGTCCGAGTAGTTGGTGATCATGGTGCCCAGCGACTCGTGCAGCACCTGGGTGTCGATGGCGAACTCGACGAGCCGGCCCTGGTCGTCCACCCTGGCGGTGAACGGGACGGCCTTGGCCTTGTCACCGAGGGCCTGGATGGCCTTGTCGTCGGGCTTGGTGCGGGTGTAGTCGAGGGTGCCGGAGTAGCTGCCCGGACCGGTCTTCTCGACGTCCACCACGCTGTCGACCATCTGCTTCGCGCCGCCCGGGTCGCCGTCGGGCATCAGGTTGAGCTGGCCGCTCTTGCCGAGCTTGGTGGCGTCCATGTGCATCCACTTCTTCGGCATCCCCTGCATGCCGGTGACCTTCAGGTAGACGTCGTTGCCGAGCATCAGGATCCGGAAGGTGCCCTCGGCGCCCATCTTCAGCGTCATGTCGCCGGTCTTGGTGGCCGGGTCCATCACGCCGCTGCCGTTGATGACCGGCGACGTGAGCCGCATCTTGACGGTCTGCTGGTTGAGCTTCTGCGCGGCGGCGGCCAGCTCGGCTCGGGCGTCGGCGGGGGCGCTGCTGGCCGGTGCCGCGCCGGTGGTGCCGCCGTCGCCGGCCGGAGCAGCCGTGTCCGTCCCCGTACCGCACCCGGTGAGACCGAGGGCGAGCGCGGCGACGAGCGCGACCCCCGTGGTCGCCAGCCGTCGAGTGTTCATCGTGGAAATCTCCTCACGCAGGGTGGGCCGGGGGCGACGCCGGTCGCGGGCCCGGCCGGGCCGCCGGTCAGCCTAACCCCGCCGGTCCACAGCCGCTCATCTATGCCGTGGCGGTCATCGGGCCGCCGCGCCGCCGGGGTGGGCCACACCTCCCGCCGCTGGTCGGCGTCGTCGCGACCGGTCCCGGTAGGGTCTCCCCATGGCAGACGTGCTCACCGCCGAGGCGGTGCGAGACGAGCTGGGTGGGCTGGCGGGCTGGTCGGGAGACCCCGCCGGGATCACCCGCACCGTGGAGCTGGCCAGCTTCCCGGCGGCCATCGCGGTGGTTGACCGGGTCGCCGTGACGGCGGAGGAACTGGACCACCACCCCGACATCGACATCCGCTGGCGGGCCCTGACCTTCCGGTGCGTCACGCACTCGGCGGGCGGGGTCACGCGGCGTGACCTGGAACTGGCTCGGCGGATCGACGAGATCGTGGGGAGCGTCGGATGAGATTCGAGATCAGCAAGGTGCTGGACGCCATCGAGGGTCGGGTCAGCACCGACCCGTCGCTGGCCCGGGCCGTCGTCGACCTGGCCGAGGTGATCCGCTACCAGGATCTCGACGGCGGTCGGCCGGCGAGCCTGCTCCGCCTCGGCATGGTGATCGACGCCCTCGCCCGGGAGATGGAGGAGGACAGCGTCCCGGTCTACGCGGTGGTCCACCGGGCCCTGCTCTCCGACGCCGACCTCACCTCCAATGAGCGCATGGTGGTCCGCCGGTGGGCCGACGACGGGCTGGTCGAGGTGCTCGACAACCCGGGCGACCGGATGCTGGAGGTGGCGGACCTGCTCGGGCTGCCCGTGCTCACCCGGGTGCGGGCCGACGGCCTGCGCGGGCGCTACCCGTGGCTGGTCGAGCAGGCCGGCCGGGTGCTCGCCCCGGTGCCCGGCGCCGGCGGGCCGGCCTTCGTCGCCCACGTCGGCGGCGGGCACACGCCCGTCGCCGGTGACCGGTCACCGGCCGGCGTGAAGCTGCTCGCCCGGCGCTGGCGCTGCGCGGAGCCCGGCTGCGCGCTCTTCGGCGGTGGTGGGGGCGGCGGGGCATTCGCCGACCTGTCCCGGGTGGTGGAGCGCAGCCCGGCCGGCCAGCCGCCGCCCACGCTGCGCGGCGGCGTGCCGACCTGCCCCCGGCACGGCACCCGGCTCGGCGACGCCGGTCCGCGACCGCGGAGCGCCGTCCTGGCCGTGCGGGTGGGCGGGCTGATCCGCCGACGCTTCGTGCTCACCGAGGAGGAGCCGGCGGTGGTCGGCCGCGCCCCCGACCAGTCCGGCGGGATCACCCTCGGGCAGTGGCTCAACGACGAGGCGCGCCGCTGGATCAGCCGCAGCCACGTCCGGTTCGAGCTGCGGGTCGGCGAGGTGATCGTGACCGACGTGAGCACCAACGGCTCGGGCATCCGCCCGGGCGGGTCGATGGCGGAGCCCGACCGGGTCCCGCTGGCGCCGCAGCAGTCCCGGGTGCTGGCCGAGGGCGACATGGTGGAGCTCTACCCGGGCGTGCAGATCGGCCGGCCCGACGAGCTTCCCACCGGCGCCCCCTACACGCCCACGTCGGTCATGGCCGAGGCACCCACGATGGCGATGCGCCTGCCCCGCTGAGCCGCCGGGAGACGACGGCGGGCGCCGGGACCGTGGTCCCGACGCCCGCCCGTGTCGTACGGGGCTCAGCCGGCCAGCACCGCGGCGAGCTGGGCGACCGCGTGGTCGATCTCCTCCTCGGTGATCACCAGCGGCGGGGCGAGCCGGATGGTGGCGCCGTGGGTGTCCTTGGCGAGCACCCCGCGCTCGGCGAGCCGCTCGCACGCCTCCCGGCCGCTCATCAGCGCCGGGTCGATGTCGAGGCCGGCCCACAGGCCCCGGCCCCGCACCGCGACGAGGCCCCTGCCGACCAGCGACCGGAGGCCGGCGTGCAGCCGGGCGCCCAGCTCGGTCGAGCGGCGCTGGAACTCGCCGGTGGCCAGCAGCCGGACGACCTCGGTCGCGACGGCGCAGGCCAGCGGGTTGCCACCGAACGTGGAGCCGTGCTGGCCCGGCCTGAGCACGCCGAGCACGTCGGCGTTCGCGGCCACCGCGGAGACCGGCACGATGCCGCCGCCGAGGGCCTTGCCCAGCAGGTACATGTCGGGCGTGACGCCCTCGTGGTCGCAGGCGAAGGTGTCCCCGGTCCGGCCGAGGCCGGACTGGATCTCGTCGGCGATGAAGAGCACGTTCTGCTCGGTGCAGACCCGGCGTACGCCCGGCAGGTAGCCCTCCGGCGGCACGACGACGCCCTGCTCGCCCTGGATCGGCTCGATCAGCACCGCGACGGTGTTCTCGTCGATGGCGGCGGCCAGCGCCGCCAGGTCGCCGTAGGGGACGACCGTGAACCCCGGGGTGTACGGCCCGAAGTCGGCCCGCGCGTCCTCGTCGGTGGAGAAGCTGACGATGGTGGTCGTCCGGCCGTGGAAGTTCCCCTCGGCCACCACGATGTTGGCCTGCCCCGGCGTGACGCCCTTGACCTGGTAGCCCCACTTGCGGGCGACCTTGATGCCGGTCTCCACGGCCTCGGCGCCGGTGTTCATCGGCAGCACGAGGTCCTTGCGGCACAGCTCGGCCAGCTCGCGGCAGAAGTCGGCGAACTGGTCGTGGACGAACGCCCGGCTGGTGAGCGTCAGCCGGTCGAGCTGCGCGTGCGCGGCGGCGATCAGCGTCGGGTGGCGGTGGCCGAAGTTCAGCGCCGAGTAGCCGGCCAGGCAGTCGAGGTAGCGGCGGCCGTCCACGTCGGTCAGCCAGGAGCCCTCGGCGGAGGAGATGACCACCGGCAGCGGGTGGTAGTTGTGCGCGGTCCACCGCTCCGCGTCGCGGATCGCCTCCGGCGTCCGCAGCATGTCGTCGATCACTGGCTCGCCTTTCCCTGACGGAGTCGCAACGTGCAGCACTTCGGTCCGCCGCCGGCCTTGCGCAGCTCGGAGAGGTCGACACCGATCGTCTCGTAGCCCCGGTCGCGCAGCTTCGCGGCCAGGCCGGTGGCCTGCTCCGGCAGCACCACGTGCCGGCCGTCGCTTACCGCGTTCAGCCCGAAGACCTCGGCGTCGGCGAGGGTGGCGTGCACTGCGTCGGGGAAGAGCCGGCGCAGCACCGCCCGGCTGCCCGGCGAGAACGCCTCCGGCAGGTACGCCACCGTCCGCTCGTCGAGCACGGTGAGCGCGGTGTCCAGGTGGTAGAAGCGCGGGTCGACCAGCTGCATGGTCACCACGGGGTAGCCGAAGACCTCCTGGAGCTGCGCGTGCGAGGCGTGCGCGGTGCGGAAGCCGGTGCCGGCCAGCAGGAAGTCGCCGGCCAGCAGGATGTCGCCCTCGCCCTCGTTGACGTGCTTCGGGTCGTGCATCTCGAAGCCGGCGGCCTCGAACCAGGCGCGGTAGGCGGGGGCCTCGTCGGCGCGCTGCGGGTCGCGGAACTGCACGGCCATGGCCTTGCCGTCGATCACCGTGCCGCCGTTGGCGGCGAACACCATGTCGGGCAGGCCGGGCACCGGAGCGATCTCCTCGACGGTGTGGCCCAGGTCCCGGTAGATCTGGCGCAGCTGCTCCCACTGCCGGACGGCGAGGTCGGCGTCGACCGGCGCGGTCGGGTCCATCCACGGGTTGATGGCGTAGTCGACGGCGAAGTACGTCGGCCGGCACATCAGGAAGCGCTGGCTGGTGGCGTCCATCGTCATTGTCCTGCTCCCAGGGGTCGGGCGCGCCCGGCCACCTTCGGCCCACGGGCTGGCGCCGTTGCTCAACGTTATGCGGCGCCGATGGTGGAATCCACCGCTGGAAGTTGCGCAGGCCGACGAAACGTTGCTTCTGGGGAGTGCTGGACGATGATTCGTTGCGTATCTGCCCCTGGCGGTGCACCCGGCCGGAAGTTGGGCCCGGAAAACACTTCGGGGGCGGCGAATCGCCGCCCCCGAACAAGGGTTGCCCGGCTGGTGAACCACCAGGCTGGTCGGGCGTCGCCGGTGAACCACCGGCGCTGCCGGCGCACCGCCGGCGAGCCGAACAGTGCCCGCTAGAAGCGGTCCACAAACTGTGAGTCAAGCCACTCGCGGAACCGCTGCACCCAGTCCCCGTCGGTGGTCGGCCAGTCGAACTGGCCGGTCATCGCCAGCACGCCGAGCACCACCGCGCCGAGGCCCAGCGCGACGCCGAGCAGCGCGTCGGTCTTGCCGGCGATGTGCCGGCGACGGGTGGCCATCAGGCCCAGCACCGCGAGGACCGCGCCGAGGGCGCCGAGGGCGATGCCGTACCCGGCGAGGCTGCCGGTGAGCACGAAGAGCGCCCCGGCCACGCCGACGATCAGCCCCAGCGTGGCGAGGATGCTGGCCCGGGGCTTCGGGCCGGCGACCACCGCCCGCTCCGGCTCGCGGTCGGGAACGCCGTCGCCGTCGCGGTCGACGGGCCGCTCCACGGTGTCCCCGTCGACCGCGCGGTCCCGGTCCGTCCGGGCGCCCAGCGTCGGGTTCCGGTCCAGATCGGTCGTCCGACCGTCGAGGGTCCGTTCGAGGGTCGGGTCGGGCTCGGTGCTCCGGGGGACGCGTCGGTTGTCGTCGTCGGTGGGCCGGGCCGTGGCCGCCCGGGCGACTGCCGCCCGCTCGGCCGCCCGCCGCTCGGCGGCACCGTCCCGCCCGGCGGCACCGTCCCGCCCGGCGGCGTCGGGCGCGGCGCTGCTGCGGTAGGTCGTCTGCTCGCCGTCGCGGTCGGTGACCACCGGACGGCTGGGCCCGCTGCTGCCGTCCGCGTCGGCCCGCGGTACGCCGTCCCGGCCGGTGCCGGCGGGAGCGTCACGGTCGTCGACGCGGCCGTCGAGGTTCTCGTCCCGTGTCGGCGCCTCTTCCGACCTGCGGGACAGCGAGGGAATCTTCACCACACACACCTCCTCGTGAATGCGTGGTGGCCGATGCAACGACTGCCGCCCACGCGGTACGCCTCTGCAATACCCAGGCGGTCGTTCCGCGACACCGGGCGCGCGCGGCGGTGGGCCGGGTCGGTGCGGAGGAGGTTCCGATCCGCGCGTGCAGCCGGGCGCGGCGTCCTACCGCTGCCACGTGTCGAGGGCGCGGACGGCGGTGCGGGCGAAGTCGTCCATGAGGTCCGGGCTGCCGCTGGTGCCCTCCCAGCCCTGGTCGTGGAGCACCGTCGTGACGTCGTCGACACGGATCACGGCGATCTGGCTGACCGCGTCGCCGCCGGTGCGGTTGCCCTGCAGGTCCGTCTGCGGCCAAGTCTGGGTCACGAGCAGGGCCTCGTCGCCGACGCCGGGCAGCGGGCGGGTCCGGACCTCGACGGTGGCCCCCGACCGGCGGTAGGACTGGCACGAGTCGAGCGAGTCGCGCAGCCGCCGCAGGTAGTCCGAGGCGCCCTCGCCCTCGAAGGTGAAGATGGTCTGCGTGACGGTGCCGTACGGCACGTTCTCGGGCGGGTCCTCGACCTGCTTGTAGACGTTCATCATCGAGGCGCTCGCGGTCACCGCCCGACCGCCGGTGCCGAACTCCTCGCCGCACAGCTTGGGTAGGGCGTTTGCGACGGGCGTCGTCGTCCGGGGCGACTTCCGATGCTCCGGCGGCAGTTCGAGGAAGGCCGAGGTGGGAATGGTCACTGGCGCCTTCCCGCTGGGCGAGGGCGGCGGAGCCGTCGCGGTGGGCGTCGACACGGTCGCCGAAAGGGTGGGTGCCGTGCTCTCACCCTGATCGTCGGCCGGGGCGGTACAGCCACCGCCGAGGCCGATGGCACCGAGCAACGACACACCGAGGGCGGTGGATCGCCGCAGTCTGGTGGCGGGACGCCGGGGGGTGCGGTGATCCATCGTGGTGCCTCCCTGTGTCGGCCTGTCCCGACCTCTTCCCGGCAGCGGGTCGACCGAAACGAGGGGGTGCTGCCCGGCTGCCGGGCGGCACCCCACGCCGGGGCAAGCCGTATCTATTAGAAGTCGACGAATTCCTCCGCGCCTCCGTCCGGCCCCGCCGACCGACCGGGCGGGGCGCGAGCATCCGCAGCACGCCTCGGTCGGCGGCCCCGCGAGCCGCACGTATCCTTGGCACCCGTGCCAGAGGGACACACCATCCACCGCCTGGCGGCGCGACACGCCGAGCTGTTCGGCGGGGACAAGCTGCACGCCGCCAGCCCGCAGGGCCGCTTCGCCGAGGGCGCGGCCCGCCTCTCCGGCACCGTCCTGGAGGCCACCGAGGCGTACGGCAAGCACCTGCTGCACCACCACGCGGGCGAGCTGACCCTGCACATCCACCTCGGGCTCTACGGGAAGTTCACCGACGGCGCCGGGGAGCCGCCGGAGCCAGTCGGCCAGGTGCGGCTGCGGCTCACCAGCGACCGGCACTGGCTCGACCTGCGCGGCCCCACCGCCTGCGAGCTGCTCACCCCGCCCGAGGTGGCGGCGCTGCGGGCCCGGCTCGGCCCCGACCCGCTGCGCGCCGACGCCGACCCCGAGCGGGCGTACGCCCGGATCTCCCGCAGCCCCACGCCGCTGGCCGCGCTGCTGCTCGACCAGTCGGTGGTGGCCGGCACCGGGCTGATCTTCGTCACCGAGGCGCTGTTCCGGGCCGGGCTGCCGCCGACGCTGCCCGGCCGGCGGTTGACCCGCGCCGGCTGGGACGCGCTCTGGGCCGACCTGGTCGCGCTGATGCGGCTCGCCGTCGGCCGCGGCCGCATCGACACCGTCCGCGACGCGCACCTGCCCGAGGCGATGGGCCGCCCCGCCCGCGTCGACCGGCACGGCGGCGAGGTGTACGTCTACCGCCGCCCCGGCGACCCCTGCCACGTCTGCGCCACGCCGGTCAGCCGGGGCGAACTGGCCGGCCGCAACCTCTACTGGTGCCCCACCTGCCAACCGTCCTGACCGCCGCCCACGCCGACGTCGGTCTCACCGGGGAGGCGCGTCGAGCAGCCAGCGGACCACCTCGACCTGGTTGGGGAAGACCTGCCCCTCGCCGATGCTCCAGGCCAGCGTCTGCCCGATCGCCCAGCCCCACACCCGCTCCCGGTCCAGCCCCAGCTCCGCGCTGAGCCGGTCCAGCCGGTGCCGTACGGCGTCCGGCGAGTGCCCCAGCTCCGCGCCGCGCACCAGCGGCACCACCCCGAACTCGCGCTCGCCGGTCAGCGGCTTCGGGTCGATGACCAGCCACGGCTCCCGGGTGGCCCGCAGCACGTTGCCGGCGTGCAGGTCCTGGTTGACGAGCACCTGCTCGCCCTGGCTGTCGACGAGGTCCGCCAGCAGCCCGAGCGCGGTGTCGATCAGCCGCCGCTCGTAGGGCCGGCCGGCCCGCTCCCAGTTGGCCGGCAACCGTTCCGCCCAGCCGGCGGCCTCCTCGGCGAGCGGGGTGAACGGCGCACCGGCCGGACGCCAGACCCGGGGCAGCAACTCCACCGCCGCGTCCAGCGCCGCGTCGGCGGGCAACTCGTGCAGCGGCGTGCCGGGCACGCACCGCTCGACCAGCAGCGCCCGCCGCTGCGGGTCGTGGGCGAGCAACCGGGCCGCCCCCACCCCGGCCCAGCACTCCAGTGCCGTCGCCTCGTGGACGCTGTCGGGGTCCGGGTACTGGAGCTTCAGCACCGCCGGCGTGCCGTCGGGCAGCTCCGCCGGCAGGGCCAGCGAGGCGAAGGCGTACGGGAAGGGCGGCCCGAGCCGCAGCGACCAGCGCTCGGCGCAGGCGGCCAGGCGCTCCGGCAGCGCCGCCAGCCACTCCCGCCCGGCCGGCACGCCCCGCACCCAGCCCAGCCCCTCGGGGATCAGGAGTTCGGAATCCACCCGACCATCCTTCCTTCACCAGCGCCCGCCCACCCACCCCGCACCACCGATTCCCCGCCCACCGCCGGTGGTGGTGATCAAGAGGTTCGGGTCCGCGACGGAGATCGAACCGGACGCAAACCTCTTGATCACCGCGTCGGGGAAGAGGCGGGCGGCGGAGGGGAGGGGAGGGGGAGGGCGGGGGAGGGGGCGCGGTCAGCGGAGGCGGCGGATGTCGCCGTGGGCGCGGTAGAAGCCGCCCCGGCCGGACTCGCGGACCTGGGTGACCAGGTAGCGCGCGCCCGGCTCGCGGATGCCCTTCGGGAACTGCACGGACCAGTCCCGGTGGTAGCCGGGGGAGACCACGTGCACCCGCAGCCGACCCCGGTCCTCGACGCACTGCACCATCACGCCGCCGTCGACGTCGCTGGTCACCTCGACCGTCGTCCAGGCCGCCGGCTCCGGCATCCGGGGCGGGGCCTTGACGTCGACCACCTCCGGCACGCTGCCGGCCTCCGCCGCCCGGATCGCCGGCTCGCTGGCGTCGATGCAGGCCAGGTGGCCGCTGGTGGTGACCACGTAGAGCCGATCCTCGTGGTACTGCATCGAGTAGGCCGAGCCGCAGCCGGTGCCGAGCTTCCACAGCCGGTTGCCGGCCGCGTCGAAGCAGTAGATCGAGGACTGGCTGTCGCCGGCGAAGACGAACCGGCCGCCCTCGGCCGTGGCGCAGGAGAAGACCGGGGCGTCGCAGCGGTAGGTGCGCTCGGCGCGGCCGTCCTTCGCCAGCCGCACCACCTCCCGGGTGCCGGTGCCCGCGAAGACCGCGTCGCGCTCCTGCCAACCGAAGAGCACCGATCCGGTACGGGTGTGCCACCGCTCCTGACCCGTCCGCCAGTCGTAGCTGGTCACCCCCTGGGAGTGGCCGTGGTAGAGCGCGTCGGCGTCGCAGCGCACCATCCACGCCGATCGGCCGCGACCCTGCCGGCGCCAGAGGAACTCGTCCTCGTGGTCGACGGCGACGATGCCGCCGCCCGCGTCGGAGACGCCCAGCACCCCGTCGTGGATGTCCAGCCAGTAGATGTCGATCTCCGGCGCGATCTCGTAGGCCACCCGGGGCACCTTGCCGGACAGGTCGTAGACGTTGCCGTCGTCGCAGCCCGCGTAGATCCAGGCGTCGTCGGCGACGATGCACTTCACCCCGTCGGGGAGGCGGACCTGGTCGAGCACCCGGGCGTCGTGGCCGAGCGTGGTGATGACCCCGCGCTCGTTGCCGACCATGCAGCTCTGCCCGTCGACGAAGATGCCGAAGGCGGGGGCGCCGGAGTCGTAACGCCACAGCACCGGGGCGGTGCGGGCGGTGGAGCGGGTGCTGACGATCTGCCGCCGGGAGACGGCGCGCTTCTGCCGCACGCCGCGCACGGCCGGGGCGTACCCCTTGCGGACCTTCTCGCCGATCTTCTTCGCCGCCGCCGCGCGGGCCTTGGCGTTGTCGGCGTAGGCCGTGGTCTTGACCTGGCCCTGGTCGCCGATCCGGCCGTAGCGGACGGTCAGCGCGGCGTCGTCGACGACGACCTCGTAGAACTTGTGCGCACCATCCGCTTCGGACAGTTCGAGGTAGGTCGTCTCCTGCGGCATGGGGGCCTCCGAGGGGGGGGTCAGCGACCGGCCTGGCGTGACCGGTGGGGCGCGAGCGGGCACACGCTAACGGCCACCCCCGACACGCACGCAAGGAAGGGCCCCTTCCCATCGCGTACGCGACAGGAAGGGGCCCTTCCGCATACCTGACGCTCAGCGGCCGACGGCGGCCAGGGCGTCGACGGCCTTGCGGGCGGCGATCAGCACCGGGTCCCAGACCGGGGCGTACGGCGGGGCGTAGCCCAGGTCGAGCGCGGTCATGTCGTCCACCGTCATGCCGTTCCACAGCGCCACCGCGAGGGTGTCGATCCGCTTGGCCGCCTCGGACCAGCCCACGATCTGCGCCCCGAGCAGCCGCCCGCTGGGCTTCTCCGCGATCAGCTTCACCGTCATCGGCCGGGCGCCCGGGTAGTAGCCGGCGCGGTTGGTCGACTCGGCGATCACCGAGACGAACTCGAACCCCGCCGCCGCGGCGTCCTTCTCGCGCAACCCGGTGCGCCCGACCTCCAGGTCGCAGACCTTGGTGACGGCGGTGCCGATCACCCCGGCGAAGGTGGCGTACCCGCCGCCGATGTTGATGCCGGCGACCCGGCCCTGCTTGTTGGCGTGGGTGCCCAGCGGCACGTGCACCGGCAGCCCGGTCACCCGGTGCACCGTCTCCACGCAGTCGCCGGCGGCCCACACGTCCGGCACTCCCTGCACCCGCATCCTGCGGTCCACCCGGATGCCGCCGGTGGTGCCCAGCGGCAGCCCGGCCGCCTCCGCGAGCGCGGTGTTGGGGCGTACGCCCAGACCGAGGACGACCACGTCGGTGGGGATGGGGCCCTCGGCGGTGACCACGGCGGACACCCGGCCGTCGGTCTCCTCCAGGCCGGTCACCCCGAGGCCGGTGCGGATGGTGACGCCGATGCCCCGCATCGCGTCCGTGACGAGCTCGGCCATGTCCGGGTCCACGGTGGCCATCGGCTGCTCGGCCTGCTCGACCAGGGTGACGGCGAGCCCGCGCTGGATCAGCGCCTCGGCCATCTCCACGCCGATGTAGCCGCCGCCGATCACCACCGCCCGACGCGGCCGGGGCTCGGCGTCCAGCCAGTCGCGCAGCGCGGCGCCGTCGTCGAGGGTCTGCATCCCGAAGACCCCGCCGGCGTCGGTGTCCGCCCAGCCGGGCTTCTTGGGCACCGCCCCGGTGGCGTACATCAGGGTGTCGAAACGCTCCCGGACCTCGCCGCCGCCTTCGAGGTCCCGCGCGACGACCTCGCGCCGGTCGAGGTCGATGCCGGTCACCTCGTGCCGGAGCCGGACGTCGATGTCGAACTTCTCCCGGAACGTCTCCGGATCGCGGGCGATCAACTGGTCCCGTTCGGGCACCAGCCCGCTGATCCAGTACGGGATGCCGCACGCCGAGTACGACGTGAAGTGCCCCCGCTCGAAGGCGACGATCTCCAGGTCGCCGCGGTCCCGCCGGCGTCGCGCCTGCGACGCCGCCGCCATTCCCGCGGCGTCCCCACCGATGACGATCAGCCGTTGCGCCACGTTCACCATCCTGTCACGAGCGGCCCGCGCCACGGGTCTGCCGGGCGACGTCCTCCACCACGTCCACGAGCCTGCCGGTACGCGCGAAGACGGCGCGCTGCCGGGCCGCCCCGGTGCCGTGCCGGCGCAGCCCCGCGACGAGCCCGGTCACCTCGTCGAGGTCGCCGTGCCGTTCCAGCGCCGGGCGCAGCCGCTCGATCAGCTGGTCGAACAGCTCCCAGGCCGGCCGCAGCTCGCCGTCGGTCAGGTCGACGCCGTCCCCCTCCAGCCCGTCGTGGGCCGCCCGCCAGTGCGCGGCGACCAGCAGGTGGTGGTCGGTACGCAGGGCCGGCCGCCCGGCGGCGATGTCGTCCATCGCGGTCGCCACCATGGCCCGGACCAGCGCGGCGACGAGCACCGCGTCGTCCACCGACGGGCAGACGTCGCCGATGCGGATCTCCACCGTCGGGTACTTGGCCGACAGGCGGGCGTACCAGTAGAGCATCCCCTCGTCGAGCATCACGCCGCTGGCGATCAACTGCCGGATCAGCCGTTCGTAGTGCTCGTGGGACTCCAGGTACGGGGTGGGCGCCACCGACGGCCAGCGCTCCCACTCCACCGACCGCCAGCTCGCGTACCCGGTGTCCTCGCCCCTGGCGAAGGGGGAGTTGGTGGTGGCCGCGTGCAGCACCGGCAGCCAGGGCCGGACGTGGTTGAGCACCTGCACGCCGGTCTCCGGGTCGGGCACCCCGACGTGCACGTGCATGCCGTTGTTGCCGGGGCCGGGGACCAGCAGGCGGAACCGCTCGATCATCCGGTCGAAGCGGGGCTTGTCGACCACCGGCGGCACGGGACCGTCGACCGGCCCGGTGCCGATGGCGAGCAGCCGTACGCCGGCCCGCTCGGCCGCGTCGGCGAGCGCGGCCCGCAGCACGCCGAGGGAGTGCCGGATCGAGGAGAGTTCCAGGCCGGGCGGGCTGCCGATCTCGATCTGGCTGGTCTGGAACTCCCGCTCCACCTGACCGCGCAGCTCGGGCGGCACCTGCTCCATGACGAGGTCGACAGCGGGCACCGCGGCCCCGGTGTGCGGGTCGACGAGCAGGAACTCCTCCTCGACACCCACCGTGAGCAGGTCGGTCCCCTCGGCCGTACCGCTCGGAGCCTCCGCCACCTGGCCGGTCATCGTCACCACCGTCCGTTCGCGCCCGGCAGCGGTCCGTCCGCGCGGGGTCGGTCAGTGGTTACCCACCGTGCGGAGGCGGAGAAACGCGCCCCGGCGTGTCGCCCACCGCGTACCCGCAAGGGCGATCACACCGCGGGTCACCGTGACCCGCGGTCCGCGCCGTCGCGCACCAGGGCGCGGACGCGGCGCAGCGTGGCGTCCGGGGCCAGGATGGCCTCCCGCCACCGGTCCAGGGTCCGGCGCAGGTCCCAGACCGTCGCCCGCAACTGCCGTTCCTGCTCGCGGGCCGAGTCGAGCTGTGCCCGGGCGAGCAGCGCGGCCTCCTCCAGCTCGGCGACCCGGGTGCGCAGCGGCTGCACCAGCGTGAGGGCGGCGTCGGTGAGGGTGTCGGCGGCGTCCGCCTTGAACTTGCCCCGCTGCACGATGACGGTGGCGATGACGGCGAGGCCGCCGGTCCCCCCGAGCACGCCGAGGACCGAGAGCAGGACCTGCACCCAGTGCGGGGCGGCCGGCGCCGTGGTGTTCACAGCCCACCCCTGGCGGAGAAGGTGCCCCCGACGTCCACCCCGGCCAACCGGGTGGCCTGACCGGCCAGGGCCAGCCGGCGCAGGTCGAGCGCGATCTGGACGGCGCGCCACACGGAGCCGACGGCCACCGCGACGATGAACGCCATCGCCGCGACCCCCTGCGCGCCGGCGACCACCGCCAGGGCGACGGCGTGCATGCCGGTGATCGTGCCCAGCACGAGCACCGACGCGAGTTCGATGCCGAGGCCGGTGGAGAGCCGGCCCGGCCAGAGCACGCCCAGCAGCCCGGCGACGCCGGCCACGATGAGGCCCGACTCCCACCCCGCCTGGATGGGTCCCGGCATGGCCATCTCCACCGACTGCGGCCGGGCGTCGAGGACGATCAGGAGGACCCCGCACACGGGGGCGGTCGCCATGATGGCGATCTCGAAGGGCTGGTGCCTCGATCGGATTCGGTTGTGGGGCACGGCAGCTCCTCAGAATGGCCCGCCACCTCGTCGAGGCGGCCCGTCGGCCGGGGCGGGCGCCCGGTGCCGACGGTGTACCGGGAGGACCCGCTCCCACCGCCCGGTTCGGCGTGGCATCCCGACGACGCGGAAGCACACCGGTGACCGAGAAGGACGACACACCGACGTCGGCTGTCGACGCACCCAAGTCGTACCACTTCCGCCGCGCCTCCGTCCACCCCGGACCTGTCGTATAAGCGCAGGTCAGAGCGGGTGCAGGGGGCTCGTTGCGCGAAGTGGGCCGGGTGGCGTGACAGCGGGTCCTAGGCTGGTCGGCGTGCCAGGGCTGCTGGGGATCGTGCTGGGGACGTGGGCGTACGCCCTCGCCCACCTGACCCTGCTCGCCGACCGCCCGGCCGGGCTGCTCGCCGGGGCCGCGCTCGCCGCGGTGGCACTGCTCGCCGTCGCGCTCGCGGCGCACGCGGCCGGCGTCGTCGACACGCCCCGGGCCGGCCGTGCCGCCGCCCTGCGGGCCCGGGCCCGCCGCCGTCGGGTGCCGCGGCAGGTCGACCCGGACGCCGCCGGGCGTCCCCGTCCCCGCGCGCCCGGGCCGTTCCCCTCGGCCGCGTAGCACCGCCGCGCGGCCGATTCCGCCGCCATCCGCCCGTCCGGCGACCCGCCTTCCCGCCGGACCGGCACCCGGAATCGGACCGAGGGGTCACCCATGCTCGCCTTCGCACCTCTGCACGCCGCCGTCGGCGCCGCCGGCCGCGCGCTCACCTGGTTCACCACCCTGCTGGAACCGCTGGCCGGCGACGCGGCCACGGCCGCCGCCATCGTCGCCCTCACCGTCGTCGTCCGGTTGCTGATCTCGCCGCTCACCCTCATGCAGGTCCGCGGGGAGCGGCGCCGCGCGGCGCTCGCCCCCGAGGTCCGCGAGCTTCAGCGGCGGTACGCGGACGACCCCACCCGGTTGCAGGGCGAACTGTTCGCGCTCTACCGGGCCAACGGCGCCAGCCCGGTGGCCGGCTGCCTGCCGCTGCTGCTCCAGGCCCCGTTCCTGCTGGTGATGTACCGGCTCTTCACCACCGCCGAGGGCGGCACCGGGCTGCTGGCCGAGCGCCTGGCCGGTGTGCCGCTGGGCCACCACCTCGGCGACGGGGCGGTCGGCGGCGCGCTGCCGCTGTTCGGCGCCCTGCTGGCGGCCCTGCTCGTTCTCGCCTGGTGGACGTCGCGACGGATGCGGCGCGCGGCGGCGGCGACGGGAACGGTGGCCGGTACGCCGACCGAGGGGCCCGGCGCAGCGGTGCTCGGCCGGCTGCTGCCGCTGCTGCCGTACACGACGGTGCTGGTGGCGCTGGTGCTGCCGCTGGCCGCGGTGATCTACCTGGTCACCACCACCGCCTGGTCGGCGGGGGAGCAGGCGGTGCTGCGCCGCCCACGGCCCGAGCCGGCCCGCATCGATGAGCGTTGACATCTGCGGAGCCGGCACGTACAACTCCTGTGAGAGCGCTCTCTCGCCCGTCCCCGCAGAGAGGCACGTCAATGACACATGCCCCGGCGGCGCCCGCCGCCCTGCCCCCGCGACGCCGGCTGACCCTGGCGTTGGCCCTCCTCACCGCCGCCGCGACCGCGCTGGTCGGCACGACCGTGACCGCGAACGCCGCCGTCCCGGCGCCCGCGCCCGGCTGGAGCCTGGTGTGGAGCGACGACTTCACCGGTGCGGCCGGCACGCTGCCGTCCGCCGGCAACTGGATCATCGACACCGGCACCAGCTATCCCGGCGGCCCGCCGAACTGGGGCACCGGGGAGATCCAGACGTACACCAACAGCACCGCCAACGTCAGTCACGACGGCGGCGGCAACCTGCGGATCACCCCGCTGCGCGACGGCTCGGGCCGCTGGACCTCGGCCCGGATCGAGACCGTGCGCAGCAACTTCAAGCCGCCGTCCGGCGGCGTGCTGGCCATCGAGGGCCGCATCCAGATGCCGAACGTCACCGGGGCCCAGGCGTCCGGCTACTGGCCGGCGTTCTGGGCGCTCGGCTCGCCGTACCGGGGCAACTACCAGAACTGGCCGGGCATCGGCGAGTTCGACGTGATGGAGAACGTCAACGGCATCAACTCGGTCTGGGGCGTACTGCACTGCGGCGTGGCCCCCGGCGGGCCGTGCGACGAGTTCAACGGCATTGGCGCGTCCCGGGCCTGCCCCGGCAGCACCTGCCAGTCGGCCTTCCACACCTACCGGTTCGAGTGGGACGCCTCGGCCAGCCCGCAGCAACTGCGCTGGTACGTCGACGGCCAGCTCTACCACTCGGTCAGCCAGTCCCGGGTCGGCGAGCCGTACTGGTCGCAGATGACCAGCCACGCCGGCTACTTCCTGCTGCTCAACGTGGCGATGGGCGGGGCCTTCCCGAACGGGGTGGCCGGTGGCGCCACGCCGACCGCCGCCACCGTCCCCGGCCGTCCGATGCTCGTCGACTACGTGGCGGTGTACAGCCGGGGTGGCGGCACCACGCCTCCGCCCACGACCCCGCTGCCGACGACGCCGCCGCCCGGTGGGGTGCGCGACGCGTACGCGACGATCCAGGCGGAGTCGTTCAACGCGCAGAACGGGGTGCTCGTCGAGGCGTGCGCCGAGGGCGGGCAGAACATCGGCGCGCTGCGCAACGGCGACTGGGTGCGGTTCGACAACGTGGAGTTCGGGGCCACCCCGCCACGCGACTTCGTCGCCCGCGTCGCCTCCGGCGCGGCGAGCGGGGTCAGCGGGCTGGTGGAGGTGCGGCTGGACAGCCCGACCGGCCCGACGATCGGCAGCTTCGCGATCGGGAACACCGGTGGCTGGCAGAGCTGGCGCTCGGTTCCCGGCAACGTCGCCGGCCCGACCGGCCGCCGGACGGTCTACCTGACCTTCAGCAGCGGGCAGCCCGCCGACTTCGTCAACGTCAACTGGTTCACCTTCCGCCGCTGAGCCTGCTCCTGCCCGCTGAGTCCCGTGGAGCCCCCGGCCGTTGCCGGGGGCTCCTTCCGTCGGCCTGCTCTGGACAGAAACAGTTAACACTCCTAATAATAGGCGTCAATGTCGATGCCGATGGATGGCGTCCGGGTGTGGAGGGTGTCGTGAAAAGACCTAGATCTCTGGTGTTCTCGCTGGTCACAGCGGTGGTGGCGGCGCTCGGCGCGGTGTGGGTGGCGATGCCCGCGTTCGCCGCCGGGGTGTCCGCCAGCTTCGTCAAGACGTCCGACTGGGGATCGGGCTGGGAGGGGAAGTACACGATCACGAACGGCGGCGGGTCCACGGTCGACGGCTGGACCGTCGCCTTCGACCTGCCGGCCGGCACCACTCTCGGCAGCTACTGGGACGCGCTGCTGACCTCGTCGGGCCAGCGGCACACCTTCACCAACCGGTCCTGGAACGGTCGCCTCGCCCCGGGCGCCTCGGTCTCGTTCGGATTCCTCGGCGCCGGGCCGGGCTCGCCCACCAACTGCCAGCTCAACGGCGCGGCGTGCGGCGGCGGCACCAGCCCCACCACCGCGCCGCCCACCACCGCGCCGCCGACGACCGCACCACCGACCACCCCGCCACCGACCACGCCGCCCCCGACGAGCCCGCCGCCGAACACCGGCCTGCCGAAGCACATCCTCACCGGGTACTGGCACAACTTCGACAACCCGGCCGTCGAGCTGCGGCTGCGTGACGTGCCGGCCGAGTACGACGTCGTCGCGGTCGCCTTCGCCGACGCCACCGCCACCCCCGGCGCGGTCGCCTTCGCCATCGACCCCGGCCTGTCCACCGCCCTCGGCGGCTACACCGACGCCGACTTCTCCGCCGACGTGCGGACCCTCCAGTCCCGGGGCAAGAAGGTGATCATCTCCGTCGGCGGCGAGACCGGCCGGGTGGCGGTCAACGACGCCGCCTCCGCCGCCGCGTTCAGCGACAGCGTCCACGCGCTGATCCAGCGGTACGGCTTCGACGGCGTCGACATCGACCTGGAGAACGGGCTCAACCCGACCTACATGGCCCAGGCGCTGCGCTCACTGCGGGCCAAGGTGGGCGCCGGACTGATCATCGCGATGGCTCCGCAGACCATCGACATGCAGTCCCCGGCCACCAGCTACTTCAAGCTGGCGCTCGACATCAAGGACATCCTCACCGTCGTGAACACCCAGTTCTACAACTCGGGGGCGATGCTGGGCTGCGACCGCAACGCCGCGTACGCCCAGGGGACGGTGAACTTCATCGTCGCGCTGACCTGCATCCAGCTGGAGGCCGGGCTCCGCCCGGACCAGGTCGGCCTCGGCCTGCCGGCCGGTCCCGGGGCGGCCGGCGGCGGCATCGTCGCGCCCAGCGTGGTCAACGCGGCGCTGGACTGCCTGGCCCGGGGCACCAACTGCGGCAGCTTCCGCCCGCCGCGCACCTACCCGGGCATCCGCGGCGCGATGACCTGGTCGGTCAACTGGGACGTGAGCAACGGCAACACCTTCGCCCGCACGGTGGCCCCCCACCTGGACACCCTCCCCTGACCACTCCCCGCCCCTCCTGATCCCTCCCTGCCCTTCGCCGCCCGTCCACCCCGGGAGTGCGGCGGGGCGGGGCGGGGAGTCAGGGGGTGGCGTCGGCGTGGGCGCGGCGGCGACGGGTCTTCTTGATCACCCACCAGGCGATAATCACGACGAAGACGGCGATGATGCCGTAGTCGAACCACTTGCTGTACTGCTCGATCTGCTGCCAGCGGGAGCCGAGCGCGTAGCCCAGGCCGACGAAGAGCGCGTTCCAGATGCCGCTGCCCAGCGTGGTGAACACGATGAACTCCGGCAGCGGCATCCGGTTGGCCCCGGCGGGGATGGAGATCAGGCTGCGGACCACCGGCATCATCCGGCCGAAGAGCACCGCCCACCGGCCGTGTCGTTCGAACCAGCGGTCGGCCTTCTCCAGGTCGTCCAGGTCGACCAGGGGCAGCCGGTCGAGCCAGCGCTTGAGCCGGTCCTCGCCGGCAGCCGCGCCCAGCCAGTAGAGGACGAGTGCCCCGCCCAGGGAGCCGGCGGTGGCGGCGAGCCCCACCAGGATGACGTTGAACCGCCCCTCGCTGGCCAGGTAGCCGGCCATCGCCAGCACGATCTCGCTAGGGATCGGCGGGATGATGCTCTCCAGGGCGACCAGCAGGGCCACGCCGACGGCGCCGGCGGCGTCGATCACCCCCGCCACCCACCCGGTCAGGCCGCCGAGTTCGGTCGGGTCGACGTTCTCGGCGAGTGCCATCGCGATCCTTTCGGCCGGGTCCGATCAGAGACATCTACCCTGCGGTCCGGCCGCCACACCTGCCCGTGAGTCGGGCCACCCCGGGTTCATCCCTCCGGGTGCAGCGCCGCGTCGGCCGGCCCGCGCCGCCAGCCGGTGAACCGGATCCGCAGGCCCGCCCGGGTGGGGGAGCAGCAGTACGGCCCGGCCGTCGCCACCGCGTCCGGGGCCAGCGGTGCGAGCCGGACCAGCCGCCACGGCTCGTCGTCGGCGCGGGCCCGTACGGTGAGCGCGTCCCCGTCGCGGCTGACCCGGACGGTCACCTCCCGCCCGGCCCACCTCGGCACGGGGGCGACCGACCAGTCGGAGACCTCCCGGGTCACCACGGCGCCCACCTGCGGCTCGCCGTCGCTGACCTCCACCCCGGCCTTGACCCAGTTCCGGTCGTCCACCCGCACCAGCACGCCGGCCTGGTCGAACTGCTCGCCGTAGTCGAGCACGAAGGCCACCTCCATCGCCTCGCCGGCGGGCAGCGGCGCGAGCAGCGCCGGGGCGTCGTCGTGGACGAAGCCGTACGAGGTGTGCCGCCACAGGTCGCTGCCCTCGGCCGGCTGCACCAGCAACTCGCCCGCCGGCCCGTTCTCGACCCGCACCGGCTCGTTCCACCACTCACCCTCGGCCCAGTCGACCGGTCGCTCCGCGTCACCCATGCCGGCGACCGTACCGCCGTGGCCCGCCCGGACGCCGGCACGGGCCCGGTCCGCGTCGGGTGGCTGCGAGCCCGGGTGGTCGTCCGGTGTCGCGTGGCGGTGCCGTCAGCCGGCGTCACACACGTCCCGGAGGTGCTGGGCGTCGCGATCAGTCCTGGCCTGCACCACCTCGTAGTCGCTCGCGACCATGCCCGACAGGATGAAGCGCAGCTCGGAGAAGTCCTGCGACAGTGCCACCGTGGCCTGGTGAACGCCGCCCTCGGCCTGAAGGCTCGCGCCCATCATGCCCTGGTACGCGGTCGTGGCGGCGGCCTGCCGGCTCTGCCTGGTCGTACCCGAGGTCCGGTAGAACCGTTCGACGACGGCGAGCGCCTCCTCACAGCCGGCGGGTCGCAGCGGCGCCAACGACGGCAGTCGACCCGGGGCGGGCGGCCGCGGCGTCCTGGTGACCGGGTGGTCCTTCGTGGCGTCCGCCGTGGGCGTGGTCGTCCGGTCCGGCGGGGTCCGGTCGGGCCTGGCCTGGGCGGGCGTGGTCGGGTCGGGCCCCGGTGACGGCCCCGCTCCGGCTCCCTGGGCCGGCGGCGGCACGGAGGGCTCCCGTGGCAGCACGTACGTGAGCAGGGTGAGCACGGTGGCCAGCACGCCGGCGATCGCGCCCACCGCGGCCCAGTCCGGGCTGCGCGACGCGGAGCCGGCTCCGGACGGGCTGCGCCCAGATCGTTGACTGCTGATGTCTCCAATGTAGCGGCGGGCCGGTCCGAGGGCGGTCCCCGTTCTCCGCCGAGGGCTCCCGGCCCCGCAGCCGGGTCGATGCCACCCACCCTGCCGCGCACCGCGCCCGGGGCATCGGCTAGGAACGTGCCATGCCCCGCTACCTGCTCTTTCCCGGCCGTCACCACCTGTTGACCCGCTTCCAGGCCGGGTACCTCCGCCAGCTCGCGGCGCAGGGCGACGACCCCCTCGCCGACGGTGACGGCGCGACCGGGAGCGAGGACCCGGGCGGCACGACCGGGAGCGAGGACGCCGGGGGGGCGACGGTGGTGTGGGCCGTCACCTCGGCCAACCACGAGAACACCCGGCGCAACCCGGTCCCGTACCACCGGCGGGAGGCGGCGATCGAACGGTTCAGCGTGCTCGCCGGGCTCCGGTCGGTGGTGGTGCCGGTGTTCGACACCGTACCGACCGACAGGTTCGCCGAGGTGACCCTGAAGACCGTCGCGGCGTCCACGGGGTTGGAGCTGACCCCGGCGGACACGGTGGTCGCCTGCTCCACGCCGGAGGTCGCCGCGATGTACGAACGGCTCGGTTTCCGGATCGCCGGGGTGGAGGCCGACGTCAAGCCGACACCGGTCCGGCCGTGGGACGTCCTGCTGCGGCTGGCCGACGACGACCCGTCGTGGCGGGACCTCACCCACCCGGCCACCGTCGACGTGTACCGCCGCTACCGGCTCGACGACCTGGTCCGCTCCGTGGTGAACGACCCGGTGGTCGGTGACGAGGGCGGACTGACCACCACCCGCGACTACCGGACGTACGCCGAGGCGTTCAGCGACGCCGCGCAGCGCAAGTGGGACGCGGTGCGCGAGCACGTGCGACCGGGGCGGATCGTCGACGTCGGCTGCGGCGCGGGCGCCGTCCTGGAACTGGCCGACCGGGAGCCGGCCCTGCGGGAGAGCGACCTGATCGGCGTCGAGGTGGCCCGGCACCTGTTCGAGGAGTGCGTCCACAAGAAGGCACAGGGCGTCTTCGCCAACCCGAACGTCTTCTTCTATCGGCGCAACGTGCTCGGCGGGGCGGTGTTCGCGCCCCGCTCGGTGGACACCACGATGACCTTCGCGCTGACCCACGAGATCTGGTCGTACGGCGAGCGGATGGCCTCGCTGCGCCGGTTCGTGCAGGCCCTCTACGACCACACCGTGCCCGGCGGGGTGTGGATCAACAGCGACGTGTGCGGGCCGGACGGCCAGGACCGGACGGTGCACCTGCGCCTGGCCACGACGGACGGCGTCAACCCGCCGTCGCCGCGTGCCGACCTGGCGGCCCTGCCGGCAGGTGAGGTGACGGCGTACGTCGACGCGCTGTCGACCCGGGCCCGGCTGGACCAGTTCACGGTCGACTACCGGTTCCCGTTCGCGTACCGCCCGGTGGACGGGGCGGACGGCGTGGTCGAGCTGACCCTCGGCGCGGCGATGGACTTCCTCACCCGCAAGGACTACACCGACAACTGGCTGTCGGAGACGCAGGAACAGTTCTGCGGCCTGGAGTACGCCGACTGGAAGTCGCTGCTCACCGACGTCGGATTCGAGATCGACCCCGCGAGCGCGACGTCCCGCAACGACTGGATCGTCACCAACCGCCTCGCCCCGGTGGCCGCCCTCAGCACCCCGGCCGGCGAGCCGCTCGACTGGCCCGTCACCCACGTGCGCCTGATCGCCCGCCGTCCGGTCAACACCTGACGGCCCCGGCCCGGACGTCCCCGCCGCCACAGCACGGGCGCGGGGAGGACGCCGGTGACTGTCTCGTCTATCTCGTTTCCGCAGTTGTATCGATGCCGATGAGATCGCGAGGCATGGCGTGGGCAAGGAGACAGCGGGAAGGCGGCTGCGGGCGCTGACGGTGGCCGCGGCGGTCCTGTGCGGACTTGCGCTCGTGCCGGCGCAGCCGGCGGCCGCGCAGACCGGGGCCATGATCCAGCCGGTGGGCGGGCGGGTCACGGGGGTGTTGTCGAACAGGTGCGGCGCCACCGACAGCGACCACTACGGGGTGGACGTCGCGGGGAACGGTGGGATGGCGATCGGGGCCGCCTATCCGGGCACTGTCGCGTTCGCCGGCTGGACCTCCGGCGGGGGCAACTCGGTGACGCTCTCGCACGCCGGCGGCTACCAGACCCGCTACCTGCACATGGTGCAGCCGGCCTCGGTCGCGCTCGGGCAGCAGGTCGGGCAGGGGCAGGTGCTCGGGTACGTCGGCAGCACCGGCAACTCGACAGGCCCGCACCTGCACTTCGAGATCCGCCGCAACGGCGCGGTCCACAACATCGCCCTGGCGTACGCCTGCGGCGCCACGGTGACCAAGGGCGCGCCGATCAACCTTCCGTTCCCGGACCTGACGCCGGCCGGGGCCGCTCCGGACCGGTTCGCGTTCGTGAATTCGGCGGGGGTGTTGTACGCGAAGGATGGCGCGTACTCGTCGTGGCAGGCGGTCAACGCCGGTGGGGCGACGAAGGTGGTGCTGTCCGGCAACCGGATCGGTTGGGTGCAGGGCGGCAACTTTTACGCCAAGGACGGCATCCAGGGCGGGTGGCTCACCATGGCCGAGGGTGGGCAGGTCAGCGACGTCGCGGTCGGCGGCGACGACTGGTTCGCGTTCATCGGCGGCGGGAACTTCTTCGCCAAGCAGGGCGTCCACGCCGGGTGGCTGACGATGGCCGGCGGCGGGCAGGTCGGCGACGTCGACATCGCCACCTGACGGGCCGCGCCCGCCGGGCGGGCGGTGCGGGCGAGGTCGTGCCCGCACCGCCCGGCCGTCGCGCTGCCGGCCCTCCTGCCGGGCCACCGGGGAACCCGGAGCGCCGGGCCCGGTGTTTGCGGGGAGCCGGGATCGGAGACATTAGCCCGGCATGGCTGACAGGTGGTACTCGGAGGCGGTCGTCTACTGCCTCGACATCGACACGTACGCGGACTCCGACGGCGACGGGGTCGGCGACATCCGGGGGCTCATCGGCCGGCTGGACTACCTCGCCCGGCTGGGCGTGACCTGCCTCTGGCTGCACCCCATCCACCCGTCGCCCAACCGCGACGACGGGTACGACGCGACCGACTTCTACAACATCGACCCGCGCTTCGGCACCCTCGGCGACTTCGCGGAACTGCTGCACCAGGCGCAGAACCGTGGCATCCGGATCATCATCGACCTGGTCGTGAACCACACGTCGAACGAGCACCCGTGGTTCCAGTCCGCCCGCTCCTCGCCGGACTCGCCGTACCGTGACTGGTACGTCTGGGCCGACCACGAGCCGAGCGACCGGCACCAGGGCATGGTCTTCCCCGGCGAGCAGCACGAGACGTGGACCTACGACCGGACCGCCAAGGCCTGGTACTACCACCGGTTCTACAAGTTCCAGCCGGACCTGAACTTCACGAACCCCGCCGTCCGCGAGGAGATCAAGAAGATCGTCTCGTTCTGGCTCCAGCTCGGCGTCTCCGGCTTCCGGATGGACGCGGTGCCGTTCATCATCGAGCTGACCGAGCCGGGCAACCCGAACTCGCCGAAGGACTTCGAGTTCCTCACCGAGCTGCGCCAGCACGTGCAGTGGCGCCGGGGCGACGCCGTCCTGCTCGCCGAGGCCAACGTCGAGCCCGACCAGCTGCCGACCTTCTTCGCCGACAGCGGCGGCTCGGGCAACCGCCTGCACATGCTCTTCGACTTCATGCTCAACGGGCGCCTGATGCTGGCCCTGGCCCGGCAGGACCCGGAGCCGATCATCGAGGCGCTGCGGGACACCCCGGCGCTGCCCGAGGGCGGGCAGTGGGCCACCTTCCTGCGCAACCACGACGAGATCGACCTCTCCCGGCTCACCGCCGAGCAGCGCAACCAGGTGTACGAGCAGTTCGGCCCCGACGAGAACATGCGCATCTACGACCGGGGCATCCGCCGCCGGCTCGCCCCGATGCTCGGCAACGACCGCCGCCGCATCGAGCTGGCCTACGCGTTGCAGTTCTCGCTGCGCGGCACGCCGGTGCTGCGCTACGGCGAGGAGATCGGCATGGGGGAGGACCTGTCGCTGCCCGGCCGGGAGGCGATCCGCACCCCGATGCAGTGGTCCTACCAGCCGAACGCCGGCTTCTCCACGGCCGACCCGGAGAAGCTGATCCGCCCGGTGATCGACAAGGGCGAGTTCTCGTACGAGAAGGTCAACGTGACCGCCCAGCGCAGCGACCAGAAGTCGCTGCTCGCCTGGTTCGAGCGGATGATCCGTACGCTGCGCGAGGCCCCCGAGGTGGGCTCGGGCTCGACCACCCACATCGACGTGGCCATGCCGCCGGGCGTGCTGGCGCACCGGGCCGACGGGCGGACCGGCACGATGCTCTTCGTGCACAACCTCGGCACCACCGACGCCGAGGTGGACCTCAGCATGCTGGAGCCGGAGGCGGACCTGCCCATCGACGTCCTCGCCGACCGCAACTACGGCGAGGTCGGCAAGCTGGACCGGCTCAAGGTGGCCGGCTACGGCTACCGGTGGATCCGCCTCTGCCGGGGTCGCGGCCTCTGACCCGGCCGCCGCGTCGACGGCCGTCCGCCCACCCCGGCGGACGGCCGGTCACTCCCGCCAGCCGGCCAGCTCGACCCCCTTGGCGATCTCGACCCGGAAACCCATGGCGATCTCGCCGCTCTCGCCCGGCCCGAGCCGGAGCCGCCAGGTCAGCTCGCCCAGCTCGGTGCGCTCGGCCGGGGGCGGGACGAGGGTGGACTCCCGCACCACCACCGCCTCGTCCCGGGACACCGGCAGCTGGTCGCGCACCTCCACGCTCGCCGGCCGGGGCGTGTGGTTGGCCACGCTGATCCGGTACTCCACGTCCCGCCGCCGGGTCGAGCCGAGCGTGGCCCGGGTGTCGGCGCGCCGGCCCAGCTTCCGCTCCACCCGTACCCGGTCGTCCACGCCGAGCGCCAGTTCGGTCTCCTCGCCGGGCGCCCACACCGGCAGCCGGGTGGCCGCGACGAAGTCGGCGCCGTGGAAGACCGCCGCCGGGCCGGGGAGCAGCGTGTGCGACGAGGTGTTGCGGACCGTCGCACGCAGGTGCGCCTCGGTCGCGCGGACCGGCACGGTCACGTGGTCCAGCCGGGCCGGCAGCTCCAGCACGGCGATGGTGGCCCGGTGGGCGCTGCCGTCCGCCGGCACCGCGACCGGGCGGGCCGGCCGGTAGGTGGCCGCCGTGACCCCCTGCTCGACGGTGGCCACGCTCTCGCGCATCTCGGGGCGCGGCGCGCCGGACCGGGCCACGGCCCCGGCGGGCGGACCGGCGGGTGCCGCGGGTGCCGGCATCGCGCCGAAGCTGGCCGCCCTCGGCATCGGCGGCGGCACCGGCCGGAGCCGGTCGAGATACCAGGGCGTCAGTTCGGGTACGCGGGTCGCCGCCGCCGGCCGGGCCGTCGAGAGTTCGAGTACGCACTCCGGCCAGTCCTCGCCGGTGTCCTGACTGACCAGCCCGAACCAGGTGACGGTCATGGTGTCGTCGACCAGCCGCAGATCGTAGGAGGGCTGCCAGCGGGCCCCGTCGACCAGGTAGCTCAGCTCCAGGTCCAGCTCGTCGTCGTCGGCGTCCACCGAGACTGTCACCTCGGCGACCAGCTGGTCCGGTCTCCGCTTGCCGCGCGTGGCGTCCAGTTGCCGCTCGACGGCCGCCAGCTCCTCGGTCAGGTCGGTACGCTGCCGGGCCAACGTGCGACGACGGCGCTGGGAGTCGGCGAGCTGACCGGCGACCGAGTCGGCGAAGGTGGCCACGTCGGTCGGGGCGGCGTCACCGGAGGCCAGCGCGCGGGCGTACGTGCCGCCGGCCCGGTCGGCCAGCCGGGTGAGGAACTGCCCCCGCTGCGTCTCGACCTCGCACGCGTCGTCGACCTCGGCCAGCGCGTCGGCCAGTTCCCGGCTCCGCTGCTCCAGCTCGTGGACCTGCCCGTCGGTGCTGCGCGGCTGCCGCCACGTGGTGACGTCCACGCCGAGCACGGTGGCGGCGCCCCGCCCGCCGACCCGCAGCGAGTCCCGCCGCAGGCCCACCGGCAACGGTGCGACGCGTACGCGGTGCTCACCGGCGGCCAACCGGGTGCTGCCCCGACGGGTGACCCGGGCCCGGTCCGGATAGACGGTGACCCCGACGACGGGTGCTTCGATCTCGACTGCCTCCACGGCGGCGAGAGTAGCCGGGCGATGCTCGTGACCGGCGTCCCGCGCCGGGCCAGCGTCGGCGTACGGCTGGGTTAAGCTCCTTCGATCGAGCGTAAGTTACCGGGAGGTAGGCATGTCGGAGGAGCAGCGGGTCGCCATCGTCACGGGCGCGGCGCGGGGGATCGGGGCGGCCACCGCCCGGCGGCTGGCGGCCGACGGCCTCGCGGTCGCCGTGGTCGACATCGAGGAGTCGGCGACGAAGGAGACCGTGGACGCGATCGTGGCGGCCGGCGGCCGGGCGCTCGGCGTCGGCGCGGACGTGTCCGACCGGGCCCAGGTCGAGGCGGCCGTGGCGCGGGTCGCCGCCGAGCTGGGCGCCCCGACGGTGCTGGTCAACAACGCCGGCGTGCTGCGCGACAACCTGCTGTTCAAGATGACCGACGCCGACTGGGACACGGTCATGGGCGTACACCTGCGCGGCGCGTTCCTGTTCAGCCAGGCCGCCCAGAAGCACATGGTCGAGGCGAAGTGGGGCCGGATCGTCAACCTCTCCAGCACCTCGGCGCTGGGCAACCGGGGCCAGGCGAACTACGCCGCCGCGAAGGCCGGCCTCCAGGGCTTCACCAAGACCCTCGCCATCGAGCTGGGCCCGTTCGGGGTGACCGTCAACGCGGTCGCGCCCGGCTTCATCGTCACCGACATGACCGCCGCCACCGCCGCCCGGATGAAGGTCGACTTCGAGGCGCTCCAGAAGCACGCCGAGTCGGAGATCGCGGTACGCCGGGTCGGCCGCCCCGAGGACGTCGCGCACACCATCTCGTTCCTGGCCAGCGAGGGCGCCTCCTTCGTCTCCGGCCAGGTCATCTACGTGGCCGGCGGCCCCAAGGACTGACCCCACGACCGGTGCCGTCGATCATGCGGTTGTGGTGTCCCGCGGAAGTGGCGAAAGTGGCCGTAACGGGCGCCATGACTGCATGATCGACGCCGAGGGGGCCGGGCGGGGCGGGGGCCGGCCGTCAGGCCGCCGGGGCGGGGCGGGTGCGCCAGAGCCAGAGCAGGCCGAGCACCGGCAGGACCAGCGGGATGTAGCCGTACCCGCTGCCGAACCGCGACCAGACCGTCTCGTCGGGGAAGAGCTCCGGGTCGGCGAGGCTGAGGGCGCCGACGCCGAGCACCCCGACCAGCTCCACGGCGCAGCACGCGAGGGCGACGCGCCGACCTGCGGCGCCGGCGCGGGCCAGCCCCACCGCCGCGACGATGTAGATGGCCGCGGCGAGGGCCGAGAGCAGGTACGCCACGGGCGCCTCGTCGAACTTCGTGGCGATCTGAAGGCCCGCGCGGCTCGTCGCGGCGATCGCGAAGAGCAGGTAGACCGCGATCAGCAGCCGCCCCGGGCCGGCGTTGGTCCGCGTCGCCTCCGGGGTGCGTACGTCAGCCACCCAGCACCTCCCAGGTCTGCTGGAGCCGTACGACGACCACCGGCGTGACCAGGCAGACCGCGCAGACGATCGCCGAGCCCCAGCGCGTGGGCTCCATCCGGGCCAGCACCCAGGCCAGCGGCGGCAGGCAGACCACCGTGGCGACGTACCCGAAGAAGGCCCCCGGCTCGCCCGGCCGCTCGCCGCCGCCGATGGCCACCAGCGCCACCGCCGCGAGCGCGAGCAGCGCCACCTCCAGCACGGCCAGGCCGGCGAACTGCACCCGGTCCGGTGCGCGGTGCCGCAGCGTGGCGACCAGCGCCCACGCGGCGACGAGGAGCGACAGCACGATCGAGGCGGTCGCGAGGAGCCCGTCCACCGGCGAACCCGCCGACGCCGCGCTGGTCATCGGGGTCGTCCGGGGTGTGTCTCGGTCACCGGCACAGCCTACTAACCCGCGTAGTACACCCCGTCACCCGCCGCCTCCTGTCAGGGGTCCGGCCTCCGTCCGTCCCGGCTCTCGGTGGTCCGAGGGCGTCGGGCCAGCGGGCGTGGGAGCGTGTTCCGCCGAGGCGGCGACGAATGTCGTCAGAGGACAGTGGGGTACCCCTATTGACCCCTACTCGCGGGTAAGCGGAACGTCGCGGACCGTTATTCTCGGGCCATCGTCGCCACATTCGGACGGCACGTTCGTCTGACGGAGAGGATCGCCATGTCGCTGCCCACCATCCCCCCGGCGCTGAGCGTGGTGATGCCGACCTACCAGGATTCGCAGTGCCTCGCGCTGACCCTGCGGGCGCTGACCCGGCAGACGCTGCCGCCGGAGCGCTTCGAAGTGATCGTGGTCCGGGACGGTGGATCGTCCGACGGGTACGCCGAGGCCCTCGCCGAAGGTGCCGGCCTCCGCCTGCGCGTGGTGGAACTTCCCCGGCGCAAGGGCCGCTCCACCGCCCGCAACGAGGGGGCGCGGGCTGCCACCGCACCCCTGCTCGTCTTCCTCGACGCCGACTCGTGGGCCGTGCCCGACCTGTTGGAGAGGCACCTGGCGTGGCACGGCACGCCCGGCAACGCGGCGGTGCTGATCGGCCGGCGGGACGAGATCGGCCTGGCGGACCTCCCGGCCGTGCTGGCCGGCGAGTCGGACACGATCGCGCGTGCCTTCCCGCACGGTGGCGACCTGCGGTTCGCGACGGGACTCCCGGACGACGGCGGCGACTGGCTGCGGGCCGGCTGGGTGATCGCCTACACGCACAACATCTCGCTCTCCACCTCGCTCTTCACGAAGGTCGGTGGCTACCGCGAGGCGTTCGGTCTGAGCTACGGCGTGGAGGACGTCGAGCTGTTCTACCGCGTGGACCGGAGCCTGCCGGACGGCGTCAACTTCGGCTACGACGACGAGGCCAGGGTCGTCCACCTGCCGCACCACAAGAACATCACCCGCAACTGGATGGAGATGAAGGCCAACTTCCAGCAGGCGGCCAGGTTGTACCCCTGCCTCGAGTGGGAGTTCCTCACCGCGGTCATGGGGTACGAGGCGATCCGGCGGATCCTGTACTACCGGTCGCTCGTCGACGAGTGCGTCGAGCGCTCGGCCTGCGCCATCGGGCCCGCCGTCGCGCGCCTCGCCGGCAAGTTGCGGGGACCCAAGGCGCTCTGGATCGGCACCGGCCGCGCCGAGGCGAGGCTGCCCGCCTCGGCGCTCACCTACGACTACTCCGCTCCCGTCGGGCCGGCCAACTTCCACCTGCTCGGCGTGGCCCCACCCATGCCGGCGGGCAGCATGGACGCGGTCGTCAGCGTCGACTTCTGGCGGTACCTGCTGTGGCCGGAACTCTGCCAGTTCATCTCCGCCTCGGTGCAGCTGGCCGGCGAGGTCCACCTGGTCGCCACCGCCGACGCGACGCCGGGGATGTGCGCCGCCGACCCGCAGACGCTGGACTACCTGCGCCAGGCACAGGCCGCCGAGTACGTGGCCGAGCTGCGCGCGGTCGAGGGGCTCGGTGACGTGCTGACACTACTGGCCCGTCAGCCCGTGCCCGGCGCCGCGCGCCGGGTGCCCGGCCAGGTTCCCGCCAGGACACGACCCACGGCACTGGCGCCGGGGCGTCCCCCGGCGAGGTAGCAGATCGACGGTGCGGCCGGGCCCGACGTGCGGGTCCCGGCTCGCTGCACCGTGCCCGGATCCGTCGCTACAGCCGGAAAGGCGAGCATCATGCGCGTACTGTTGTCGACCCTCGGGTCACGCGGCGACGTCCAACCACTGGTGGCGCTGGCATCGCGGTTGAAAGCTCTCGGCCTGCAGGTTCGCCTCTGCGCCCCACCGGACTTCGCCCGGTGGGTGGCCACCTTCAAGATCCCCTTCGTGCCCGTCGGCCCGCCCTGGCGCAGGTCGGCGGCGCCCAGGCCGCGGGCCGCCGTACCCCGCCCGTCGCCGGCGCAGGTGCGTCAACTGGCGGAGTCCTCCATCGGCATCCAGTTCGAGGTGCTGTCGGCGGCGGCCCGGGACTGCGACGCCGTCGTCGCGTCGACCGGCCTCCAGATCGCCGCCCGCACCGTGGCGGAGAAGCGGGGCATACCGTACGTCTTCACGGCGTTCTGCCCGGCGGCCCTTCCCTCACCGCACCACGCTCCGCTGCCGCTGCCCGCCCTCGGGGAGGCGCCCGCGCCCGCGTCCGCGGACAACCGCGAGCTGTGGGCCGCCAACCAGCGGCACGTCAACGACACCTTCGGCGCGCCGCTCAACGCGCTCCGGGCGACGATCGGACTGGTTCCGGTCGAGGACGTCAGCGCCCACATCCACACCGACCAGCCGTGGCTGGCGGTCGACCGGACGCTGGCGCCCTGGCCGGACGCCGCCGACCGGACCGTCTACCAACCGGGCGCCTGGCTCCTGCCGGACGAGCGGGCGCTGCCACCCGAGTTGACGGCCTTCCTGGATGCCAGCGACGAGCCGTGCGTCTACGTCGGATTCGGCAGTGTCGCCGCACCCCCGGGCCTGCTGGAGACGGCCGTCCAGGCGGTGCGCGCGGTCGGCTGCCGCCTGGTCGTCTCCCGGGGCTGGGCGCCCCTCTCGCTTGCCGTCCGGGCGCCCGACTGCCTGGTCGTCGGCGAGGTGAACCAGCAGGAGCTGTTCAAGCGGGTGGCCGCGGTGGTCCACCATGGCGGCTCGGGCACCACGACCACGGCCGCGCGGGCCGGGACGCCGCAGGTAGTCATCCCGCAGGTCTACGACCAGCACTACTTCGCGCGCCGCGTGTCCGCGCTCGGCATCGGCGGCGCACACTCCGGCGCGGTACCGACCGTCGAGTCGCTGACCGCGGCTCTCAGCGCCGCACTGCGGCCCGAGGTGGCCGCCCGCGCCCGGGCGTTCGCCGCCACGATCAGCCCCGACGGAGCCCAGCTCGCCGCGGAGCGGTTGACCACCGCCCTGCGGAGCTGAGCACCCGGTCGCCGGCGGGTCAGCCGTGACGACCCGCCGGCGGGTGCGCACGTGCCGGCCGGGCGGGCACCGGGAAGGGGGCGGCGCGCGGCCGAACAACCAGCCGCCACCTGACCACCGTGCGGGCGCGCCGACGACATCCGGCACAGGGCGCGGCGTGGCGCATGGCCGCGGGTACCGTGGTGTGACGCGACGACGGTGGAGGTGCTCGTGGTGCGGTTCGGGTTGTTCGGCACCGGTCACTGGGCGGCCGAGACGCACGCCGCGGCGCTGCACGCGCACCCGGGGGTCGCGTTCGCCGGCGTGTGGGGCCGGGACCCGCGCAAGGCCGCGGCCCTGGCCGAGCGCTACGGGGTGCCGGCGTTCGACGACGCCGACGCGCTCATCGACGCCTGCGACGCGGTCGCCGTGGCCCTCCCGCCGGACGTCCAGGCCGGCATCGCGGTCCGCGCGGCCACCGCCGGCCGTCACCTGCTGCTGGACAAGCCGCTCGCGTTGACCGTCGCCGACGCCGACCGGGTGGTCGACGCCGCGCAGGCGGCGGGCGTCGCCTCGGTGGTCTTCTTCACCGGTCGCTACCGGCCCGACGTGGCCGCCTTCCTCGCCTCGACGGCCGCCGTCGGCGGGTGGCACACCGCCAGGGCGCTCTGGTTCGCGTCCATCTTCCAAGCCGGCAGCCCCTACGGGGCCTCGCCCTGGCGCCGGGAGCACGGCGCGCTGTGGGACATCGGCCCGCACGCGCTGTCGTTCGTCCTGCCGGTGCTCGGCCGGGTCACCCGCGTCGCCGCGATGGACGGGCCGAACGGGCTCGTCAACCTGCTCCTCACCCACGACGGGGGCGCCACCAGCACGGTGTCGCTGACCCTGGACGGCCCGCAGGAGGCGGTGGCCCGGGAGTTCGTCTTCTACGGCGAGAACGGCGTCGAGACCGCTCCGGCGGGCCAGGGCGACGCGGCGACCGCCCTCGGGGTGGCGATCGACCAGCTGCTGGAGGAGATCGGCTCGGGCACCCGGGACCACCGCTGCGACGTGCGCTTCGGCCGCGATGTCGTGGCCGTGCTCGCCGCCGCCGAGACCGCCCGCGCCGAGGGGCGCACCGTTGACCTGCCGAGCTGAGGTCAGGCCAGCGGGTTGAGGGCCTCGCTCAGCTCGGCGGGGGAGTCGAACTCCTCCGCCGGCAGGGCCCGGAGCGTCTGGAGCATCGCCGTGCTGACCCCGTTCTCCTGGCCCCAGCGGACCAGGTCCTCCCGGGAGACCGGGTAGTCGAGCCCGGCCAGGTACTCCTGCAACTGCACGCCGGTGACGGTCATGCCGGCGGCCTACCCGCTCAGGCCGCCGGCACACGCCCGCCGATCGACGTTCGGCGGTTTGCTCCGGCGGCGCGCCGGGTAGCCGCCGGCATGCTGGTTCAGCGGCTCGGCGCGCCGAGCGACTTCGACCCGTTGCTGGAGCGCGTCCGGGACGCCCGGATCGTGATGATCGGCGAGGCGACGCACGGCAACTACGACTACTACCGCCTGCGCGAACAGCTCACCCGCCGGCTGATCGCCGAGTGCGGGTTCTCCTTCGTGGCCGTGGAGGGGGACTGGCCCGACTGCGACCGGGTGCACCGTTCGGTGACCGCCGCCCCGGGCGGGGCCGCCGACCCGCGCGTCGCGCTGGAGCGCTTCGAGCGCTGGCCGACCTGGATGTGGGCGAACGCCGAGGTGGCCCGCTTCTGCTCCTGGTTGCGGGCGTGGAACGTGGAGCGGCCCCAGGACGCCCGGGCCGGCTTCCACGGCCTGGACGTCTACAGCCTGTGGGAGTCCATGCAGGCGATCTTCGACTATCTCGGCGAGGAGGACCCGGGATCGCTGGAGGCGGCGCAGGACGCGTACCGCTGCTTCGAGCCGTACGGCAAGCGGGTCGAGGAGTACGGCATGGCGAGCCGGTTCGTCTCCGCCCGCTGCGAGGAGGAGGTCGTGCGCCTGCTGGCGCGTACCCGCGAACAGGCCGCCGCGGACGGTCCGGACAGCTTCTCGGCCTGGCAGAACGCGGAGGTGGTGTCCGGCGCGGAGCGCTACTACCGGGCGATGGTGGGCGGTGGGCCGGAGTCGTGGAACATCCGGGACACGCACATGACGGACACCCTGGACCGGCTGCTGGAGCGCTACGGCCCGGGCGCGCGGGGCGTCGTCTGGGCGCACAACACGCACGTCGGCGACGCCCGGGCCACCGACATGGCCGCCGACGGGATGGTCAACATCGGCCAGTTGGCCCGCGAGCGGCACGGCGCCGACGAGGTGGTCCTGGTCGGCTTCGGCGGCTACCGGGGCACGGTGATCGCCGCGCCCCGCTGGGGTTCGCCGGCCGAGGCGATGGTGGTGCCGCCGGCCCGCCCCGGCTCGGTCGAGCACCGGCTGCACGAGCTGATGCCCGAGCGGGCCGTGCTGGTCTTCGGCGGCGACGACCAGCCCGGTTGGGTCACCGGAACCGCCGACCACCGGGCGATCGGGGTGGTCTACGACCCGTCCTTCGAGTCGTGGGGCAACTACGTGCCGACCCGCCTCGGGGAGCGTTACGACGCCCTGATCTGGTGCGACGAGACCACGGCCCTGCACCCCCTCCCGGCCCTGACCACTCCCGGCGAGATGGAAACCTACCCGGCCGGCGTCTGACGCGGGCCACCCAGTCCCGGCGATCATGCAGTCGTGGTGCCCGTTCCAGCCGGGTTCGCCGGTTGTGCGGGGCACCACGACTGCATGATCGACCAAGCGGTGGGTGGGTCAGGGGTGGGCGGGGGATTTTTCGTCCAGGTGGGCGCGGAGGCCCTCGCCCTCGATGTCCACGTTGGGCAGGATCTTGTCCAGCCAACGGGGGAGCCACCAGGCCCGCTTGCCGAGCAGCGACATCACGGCCGGCACGATGGTCATCCGGACCACGAACGCGTCGATGGCGACGCCGATGGCGAGCGCGAAGCCCATCGACTTGATGACCGGATCGTCGAGGAAGACGAAGCCGCCGAACACCGAGATCATGATCAGTGCGGCGGCGGTCACCACCCGGGCGCCGTGCCCCATCCCGTTGATGGTCGCCTGCTGCGCGGTGTCACCGTGCACGAAGTCCTCCCGCATCCGGGAGACCAGGAAGACCTCGTAGTCCATCGCCAGGCCGAACAGGATGCCGATCAGCAGGATCGGCAGGAAGCTGACCAGCGGACCGGGCGTGTCCAGGCCGACCAGGTCGGCGAGGTGGCCCTGCTGGAACACCGCCACGGTGATGCCGAAGGTGGCGGCGACGGTGAGCAGGAAGCCGAGCGCGGCCTTGACCGGCACCAGCAGCGAGCGGAAGACCAGCATCAGCAGCAGCACCGACAGGCCCACCACCAGCAGCAGGTACACCGGCAGCGCGTCGGAGAGCTTCTCGGAGACGTCGATGCCGATCGCGGTCGCCCCGGTCAGCAGCACGTCGACGTCGGGGAACCCGCCCACCTCCGCACGGACGTCGTTGACCAGGGTCTCGGTGGCCTCGTCGGTCGGGCCGGTCTTCGGCACCACCCCGAGCAGCGCGGTGCGGCCGTCCGGGCTGAGCTGCGGCGGGGCCACCGCGAGGACGTTCTCGGTGCGCTGGATCAGCGCGGTGACCTGCGGAATGGCGGCCGAGGTCGCCTGCGGGGTGTCACCGGCGACCACCACCGCGAGCCGGCCGGTGAAGCCGGGCCCGAAGCCCTCGGTGATCACGTCGTTCGACTCCCGGGCGGCCGAGCCGACCGGCGCGGTGCCCGCGTCGGGCAGCGCCAGCCGCATGTCGGGCGCGGGCAGGGCGAGCAGCCCCAACCCGATCAGCCCGACCAGGATGACCGGCACCCGGAACCGGGTGACGAGGCGCGCCCAGCGGAACCCGAAGCCCGACCGGTCCTCGGCCGGCGGGGTGCCCGCGTCGGCGGCGTCGCCCGCCCGGTCCCCGGCTGCGGCGTCCCCGACCGTGGAGCGCAGCTTGCGGGGCAGCACCCGGCGGCCGGCGAAGCCGAGCAGGGCCGGCTGGAGAGTGATCGCGACCAGCACCGCGATGGTGACCGTGCCGGCGGCGGCCAGACCCATCACCGTCAGGAACGGGATGTTCACCACGGCCAGTCCGGCCAGCGCGATGACGACGGTGGCGCCGGCGAAGACCACGGCCGAGCCGGCGGTGCCGACCGCGCGGCCCACCGCCTCGTCCGGTGGCAGCCCCTCCATCAGGTTCTGCCGGTAGCGGGAGGTGATGAAGAGCGAGTAGTCGATGCCGACCGCGAGGCCGAGCATCAGGGCGAGGATCGGCGCGGTGCTGCTCAGGTCGACCACGCTGCTGATCGCGAACAGACCCGCCATGCCGACGCCCACGCCGATCAGCGCGTTGAGCATCGTCATCCCGGCCGCCACCAGCGAACCGAAGGTGACCACCAGGACGATCGCGGCGACCGCCACGCCGATGGCCTCGGTCGAGCCGACCTCCGGCACGCTGCTGAGCACCTCGCCGCCGGGCGCGACCTCCCAGCCCTGGGCCTCGGTCCGCTCGCCGACCTTCTCGTACGCGTCGCGCTGGGCGTCGGTCACCTCGTCGGCGCCGGTGGCGAACTGGACCTGGACCAGCGCGTACCGGCCGTCGGGGGAGACCGCCCCCACCTGGAACGGATCGACGGCGCCGACGACGCCGGGCAGCGTGGCGGCCTCCTGGGTGAGTTCCTTCACCACGGCCTGCCCCTGCGGGCTGGCGAGCGCGCCGTCGGCCGGCGCCTTGACCGCGATCGTGCCGGTCGCGCCGCTCGCCGCCGGGAACTGCTCGGCGAGCAGGTCCAGGGCGCGCTGCGACTCGGTGCCGGGCATGGTGAAGTTGTCGGCTATCGGGCCGCGCAGGGTCGCGGCGGCGAGGCCGAGACCGACGAGTACGACGAGCCAGATCGCCGCGACGAGTCGCCGCCGGCGCATCGAGCCCCGGCCGAGCCGGTAGAGCAGGGTGGCCATGAGTTCCTTGTCCTCGGTCGTGGATGGTTGGGTGGGAATCAGTCGACGGGCTCCAGTGCCCGCCGGGCGAGTGCCAGCAGGGCGGCGCGCAGTTCCTCGTCGGGTATGTCGGCGAACTCCCCGCAGGTCTCGGAGATGCCGGCGAGCAGCACCAGCGCCACGATCCGGGCGGACGGGCGTTCCGGGTGCCCGGCGAGCGCGTCGACAAGCCGCTCGGAGATCCGCTGGATGTGCGCGAAGGCGGGCTGCTGGAGCAGCTCCGGGAACTCGCCCCGGAGCAGGGCGATCTCGCGACGGAAACGGACCGCGAGGTCGACGAAGCCCTCGGCGGCGACCCGTTGGGCGTCCGCGCCGTGATGCGCGCGGATCCGCTCGTCGAGCGCCTGGAGGACGTCGATCGCCGGGGCCATCAGCTCGGTGAGGATGGCCTCCTTGTTGGCGAAGTGGTAGAGCACCGCCGCCTTGGAGCAGCCCACCTCGCGGGCGATGTCCTGCAACGAGGTGCCCCGGTAGCCGGTCGTCGCGAAGCGTCGGGCCGCCGCCGCAAGGATCTCGTCGTGCGTCTCCGGAACCATCCGCGCCATGCCGGTCCACCTCCCCGACCAGCATGCCTGACCGATCGGTCAGACCCTGACCGATCGGTCAGATGGAGGGCGTGGCGTTCCCCACACGCGGCCGGGGTTTACCCCTGCGGGACGGGCGGGAGACCCCCGTCGTGCGTCCCGTCGTACCTGGCCCGGGCGTCGGCGATCGCGCTGCGGTGCCGCTCCGCCCAGCGGGTCAGGGCCACCAGCGACTCGTGGAGTTCCAGCGCGATCGGGGTGGCGGTGTACTCCACCTTCGGCGGGACGGTCGGGTGGACCTTCCGGTGCAGCAGACCGTCGCGCTCGAGGTTGCGCAGGGTGAGGGTGAGCATCCGGCGGCTGATCCCCTCCACGCGGCGCTCCAGCTCCGTGAAGCGCACCGGGCCCCGGGAGGCGGCCACGAGGATGCCGATGCTCCACTTGCCGCCCACCCGGTCGAGCACCTCGCGGACCGTGCAGGCCGTGGCCTGGCCGGGGGCGAGGGACCCGTCGACCGCCCCGCACGCCTCGGACGCCCGCCCGCCGGTGCCGTCGCTGTTCCCCTGCGGCATGCCCATGCCTCCTCACGCTCCGCCCTCATGGTCACAGAGGGTGTTCCCCGCCGACAAACCGTGTCGCCCGTGCGCCGTCGCCGGCGGAAGCGGCAAGGCCCATCGACACGGGATCGGGGCTGCGCCCCGGGCGCCGGTCCGCCGAGAATCGGCGTATGACCGACGACCTCACCGTCCGGGCGGCGGCGCTGCGCACGCTGCACCGGCCCGGTGACCCGCTGATCCTGCCCAACGCCTGGGACGCCGGCTCCGCCCGCCAGATCGCCGCCGCCGGCTTCCCGGCCGTGGCCACCAGCAGCAGCGCCGTCGCCGAGGCGCTCGGCCACGCCGACGGCGAGGCCACCCCGCCGGGGGAGATGTTCGCCGCCGTGGCCCGCCTCGCCCGCGCCGTCGCCGTCCCCGTCACCGCCGACCTGGAGCGGGGGTACGGGCTGCGCCCCGCCGACCTGGTGGAGCGCCTGCTCGACGCCGGTGCGGTCGGGCTCAACCTGGAGGACTCCGACCCGCGTACCGGCCGGTCGGTCGACGCCGGGGCGCAGGCCGACCTGCTCGCAGAGGTCCGGGCGGCGGCCGACGCGGCCGGGGTGCCGGTGGTGCTCAACGCCCGCATCGACGTCTTCCTCGCCGGCGGCGGCGACCCCGCCGCCCTGCTCCCGGAGGCGGTCCGCCGGGCCACCCGCTACCTCGCGGCCGGCGCGGACTGTGTCTACCCGATCCTGCTCGCCGACCCGGCGATCCTGTCCGAGCTGGTGGCGGCCGTGCCCGGGGCGGTGAACGCGCTCGCCCGCCCCGGCGCCCCCACGGTGCCGGAGTTGGCCGCGCTCGGGGTGGCCCGGGTCAGCTACGGCGGGGGCCTGTACGCCGCCGCCCGCGGGCACACGCAGCGGATGCTCGACGTCGTCCGGGCCGGCGGCGATCCGTTCGCGGCGGTTCGCCCCGCCGCGTCCGGTTGACCGTCGGCCCCCGGGCCGCGAAGGTGGTCGGATGAGTGGCGCTGACGAGACCCGGGACGGGGTGTCGCTGACCAACCTCGACCAGCCGTTGTTCGACGGCGCCGACGCGACCAAGCGGGACCTGGTCGACTACCTCGACGCGGTGCACGAGCAGGTCCTGCCGCAGCTGCGCGGCCGGCCGCTGTCGGTGATCCGGGTCCGGCCGGGGCAGCCGCCGTTCATGCAGAAGAACCTGCCGAAGTACACGCCGGACTGGGTGGCCCGCACGCCGGTCTGGGCCGAGGCGTCGCACCGCGAGATCTCGTACGCGCTCTGCGACGACCGGCGCACCCTGCTCTGGTTCGCCAACCAGCGCGCGGTGGAGTACCACCCCACCCTGGCCACGGTCGACGACCTGCACCGCCCCACCCACCTGGTGCTGGACCTCGATCCGCCGGAGGGGGACTCCTTCGCGCTGGCGGTCGCCGCGGCACTGCTGGTCCGGCAGGCGCTCGCCGACGCGGGGCTCGCCGGCGCGGTCAAGACCAGCGGGGCCAAGGGCGTGCACGTCTTCGTGCCGGTCGCGGAGGGCGCCACGGTGGAGGACATGGCCGCCGCGACCCGGGCGGTGGCGGCCCGCGCCGAACGGCTCGACCCGGCGCTGGCCACCACCGCCTTCATCCGCGAGGACCGGGGCGGCAAGGTGTTCGTCGACTCGACCCGGGCCGGCGGGGCGACAGTGGTGGCCGCCTACAGCCCCCGGCTGCGGCCGGGCGTGCCGGTCTCCTTCCCGGTCGACTGGGCCGACCTGGGCGACGTGACCCCGGCCGACTTCACCATCCGCACCGCCCCGGCGCTGACCGCCGGACGCGACCCCTGGGCCGAGCGGCTGCCCGCGCCGCAGCGGCTCCCGGCGGACCTGGTCGCGGAGGGGCACACCATCCCGGTCGCCCGGGTGCAGGCCATGCACGAGGGCAAGCGCCGGGCCCGCGCCCGCCGCGCCGCCGGCTGACGTACGCGCACCAGCCCCGCCCGCCACCATCGGCCCTGCCGGTGCTCGTCACCGCCGCCGTCGTTCGTCCCGTCGTCTGTCGCCCGTTGCCGTCGCTCGTCCGTCGTCCGTCGCCTCTCGTCCACCCGGGCTACGTCGGGAGGCGACGCCCGGCCGCGCGCACGGGCGACCGGCCTGCGCCGCCGTACGTCCAGAGGCGACCCCGCCTTCACGCCGTCGGGCGGCAGACGGGCCGCGGCGGCCGACCTAGCGTCGACGGCGACCCAGCGGACGGCGCCGGGACGACCCGGCCGACGGCGCCGGGACGGCGTCGACGGATCGGCAGGAGGACCCATGACCCGCGACAGGCTCACCTGGACGGTGCTCGTCGTTCTGGTGTGGACGGCGATGATGTCGTTCGGCGGCGTCGCCGCCGAGACCGTGATGCTCTACCCGAACATCTTCGGGGACCCGCCGGCGTCGCTGGACCGGGCCCGCGAGTTCCTGGTGGCGGGCGGCCCGAGTGACTACTTCCCGCCGCTCGGCGCGACCGTCGTGCTCGCCTGCCTCGCCGCAGCGGTGCTGACCTGGCGCGACCGCCGGCTGCGCTGGTGGATCGCCGGCGCGGCCGTGGTCTTCGTCGCCTGCGAGTTCCTGTTCTCCGTGTTCTTCTTCTGGCCGCGCAACGAGATCATGTTCGTCGACCCGGTCGGCACGCACTCACCGGAGTACCTGCGTCAGGTCGCGGCCGAGTTCGTCGCCGGGCACCGGGTGCGTCTGGTGGGCGGGGCGGTGACCGCCGCGCTGGCGTTCGTCGCGCTGCTGCGCTGGGCGGGGCGGCCCGGCACGGGCCCCACCGGCCAGGCGGCACGGCGCGCCACGGACCCGGCCGACCAGGTGGCGTAACCCCGGTCCTGCAAGGAAACGAACATTTCTCCGGCGATGTTGACGATCTCCTGCGGATCTCGGCGAGATGTGCAGGAAATCGCTGGTTCGGCGGTCGTGGCCCATGCCACACTTCCCGGCATTTCCCGCGCCCGTCGGCCGGCCCGCACCCCGACCCGGTGGGCCCTGGTCGCCGGGGTTCGCGCTGCTGGGCGACACGCAGATCGACGTGGACCTGCCCGAGCGGACCGAGGGCGTGCGCTGGACGTACGAGCAGATCGCCGCCCGGGACCCGGAGGTCGTCTGCCATGTCGGGGACATCGTCGAGCACGGCTCCGTGGCCGAGTACGACACCTACCTCGACACCATCCCGGCGGCGCTGCGACCCCGGATCCGGCACGTGCCGGGCAACCACGACTGGCGCTGGGACAGCACGGCCGGTGAACGGTACGGGTCGCTGTTCGGGCCGAGCCGGTACTCGTTCGACCACGACGGCCTGCACTTCGTCGCGCTGGACCCGAGCCACCTGCTCCAGGAGCCGGGCGGGTTCGGCGAGTCCGGCATCCGGTGGCTGACCCGCGACCTGGACCGGGTGCCGCGCGGCGTGCCGATCGTCATGCTCTGCCACTTCCCGTTCGGCGGCGACAACTACTACGTCTCCGACCAGGAGCGGCTGCTGCGGCTGCTCGACAGCTACGACGTACGGGCCATGTTCGCCGGGCACGTGCACGCCGAGCAGGTGCAGCGCTTCAACGGGGTGACCCAGTTGGCGGTGGACGACACCCGCGGCTCGGCGATCTACTACTGGGTGCAGCGCACCGACGGCCCCGACGGTGAGGTGCTGAAGGTCACGGCCGTGCAGCGGGCCGCCGACGGCAGCGCCGAGGCCCGGGCGGTGCTGGACATCCCGATCGCCGGCCCGCGTACCGCCGCCGGGCAGCGACCCCAGGCGGTGTCGCTCGACCCGGCGGGCGCCGCGCTGGCGGTGTCCGTGCGGCTCGCCCCGCACGCCCGCACCGCCAACGTGAAGGCCCAGCTCTATCCGCAGCACACCTACGGGCTCAAGGACGACGGCCAGTGGCGCAACCTGGCCCCCGACGGGGCCGGCCGCCGCTACACCGGCGGGCTGGACCTCACCTCGCTCCCGCCCGGCGAGCACCGGATGACCGTACGGGTCACCGACGCCGACGGCGCCTGGCACGAGCAGACCCGCACCTTCGCCCTGCCCGACACCGCCCGGCGGCTGCGCTGGAGCGAGCAGTTCGGCGCGCCGGTGCAGGCCGGCCTGGCCGCCCGGGACGGCCTGCTGATCGCGGCGACCACCGGCGGGAACGTCGTCGGCGCCCGGCCCACCCGCCGGGGACTGTCCCGGCGCTGGCAGACCCGGATCGGCGCGGTGTACGGCCGGCCGGCGTTCGCCCCCGACGGCGGGACCGTCTACGTCCCCTCCGACGACCACCGCCTCCACGCCCTCGACGCGGCCACCGGCCGGCGCCGGTTCACCCACGACGCCGGTGTCCCGGTGCTCGGCAGCCCGCTGGTCACCACGGTCGACGGTCGTACCGTCGTGGTGATCTCCGCCGGCGAGACCCGGCAGGCCGTCGACGCGCGCACGGGCGACCCGGTGTGGCGGGTGGCCGGGAAGGGCATGTTCGCCGGGCGCGCCGCCAGCGACGGCACCCGCGTCTACGCCGGCGCAGGCGACGGCAACGTCTACGGCCACGACGCCCGCACCGGCGCCGTGCTCTGGTCGTTCTCCACCACCACCCGCACCACCGCCTACAGCCGCCTCATCTACGGCCCCTGGGCGGACAACCTGGAGGTGCTGCCCAACGGGCTGGTCCTGGTGTCCACCGTGGCCAGCGCGTTCGCGCTGGACCCCGCGACCGGGGAACCCCGCTGGTCGATGGCCGGCTCCTACGTCTACGCCCCGAAGCTCGTGCTGGACGGCGGCGACGTGCTGATGTTCGACGACGGCGGTCGCACCGCCTCCCGGGTGGACCCGGTCACCGGCCAGGCCCGCTGGACAGCCGGGCTGGGTGCCCGCCCGGTCAGCACCGGCGCGGCGATCCACGACGGCGTCGCGTGGACCCCGACGACCACGGGACTGCTGGTCGGGCTCGACGTGGCCACCGGGGCCGTCCGCTCCCGGCTGCAACTGACGACCAGCGCCTACTGCTACAGCCCGCCGGTCGTCATCGGCGACCTGCTGCTGGTCGGCGACCAGGACGGTTTCCTGCACGGCCTCGCCGCCGACTGACCCCCGTGGCGGTGCGGCACCGCCGCCTGCTCGACGCGGTGCCGCCCGCCCGCACCCGGTCCCCGCGCCCGGCTTCCGGCCGGTGTCCGCGCGGACGGCGGCTGTGGGCGCGAGGGCGGCCCGGGTGACACCCCACCCGGGCCGCAGCAGTACGTGACCACGCGACCTGGGTGCGCGGGCGGGGCCAGCCGGGTGGTGTTCGCGTGCGGGACGGGGCACCGGTCGGGCTCGAACGGCGTGCGTCGAAGACCGCCGCCTCGCTGCCGGAAACGGCCTCGCCGCTGCCCTGGTGCACGGAGACGCCCGACGACACCTGTCGTCGGGCGTTTGCGTGGTGATCGTCGTCTTCAGGTTGACGGAGGAGAACGGTCAACCTCGGATGAGCGAGGTGTTGACTGGTGTGGTGTGGTGCCCCCGGCAGGATTCGAACCTGCGCCCCCGCCTCCGGAGGGCGGTGCTCTATCCCCTGAGCTACGGGGGCTCAGCGACTGGAGAAGACTAGCAAACGTCTCCCCGGAACGCCGAATCGGTATCCGGCGCGCGCCCTCGTGTCGCCCCGCCCCGCTGGTGTCGTTCGCCGGAGGACCGCTGACGGGTGCCGCCCTGTCCCACCTGCGTCGAATGTTGCTGCTGGAAAGCCCTCCGGCCGGCACGAGTGGAACCTCACGGGTGTCTCCGGGCACCGGATACACCCCTGACGTTCCACTCGCCGATGCCGCCCGCGGATGCGGCCGGCTGGTGCGGGGGCGGGCGCGGAGGGTCAGGCGGCGACGGCGCGGCCGCAGCTCGGCAGCGGGTGCAGCACGATGCGGCGGGGCAGGCGCCGGGGCCACTCGCTGCGGGGCCAGGATCCGTCCACGATCAGGTGCACGGTCCGCTGCTCCTCGCCGCTGAGCCGCAGCACGAAGTCGCGCGGGAGCGGCGGGTCGACCGACGGAGTGGTGATCATGAAGCGCACCCGGCCCCGGGAGGAGACGGCGGAGATGACGTCCGCCGCCGGCATCGTGCCCCGCAGGCGTACGCGGCCGATCCAGTAGACCTCGGCGAGGTGTTCCTGCGCCGCCCGGGTGATGGCCGGGTACTCGCTGCGCACCCAGCGTTCCACCGCGCCGACGCAGAGGCCGCAGGCCCGTTCCCGGGGCTCCCGGGGGCCCAGCCCCCAGGCCCGCAGGTACGCACCCACCGCCCCGGCGTCCATGGACGGCTCGAAGCGGTGCTGGATGAGGGCGTGCAGGCTCTGCCGCGTCCACAGCTCCTCGTCCAGGCCCAGCTCGTCGGGATGGACGCCCCGCAGGATGTCGATGAGTTCGAGCTCCTGTTCGCGGCTGAGCGTTCCCGGCTCGCCCTGCCGCTGTCCGCGACGGACGGCTGCCACCGCCCCGTCACCGCCGATGGTGTGGCGCCGGCACCAGCTGGTGACCGAACGCCGCGCGTCTCTCAGTGCAACCCCCACGTCCTGCGCAACGAGCCCGAATCGCAACTGGTCACGATATGTGTGGAGAAAACTCTCTTAGTGTCGCAATAGGGTAGATCGTTCATGACTTCGCTTACCACCCAAAGCGGACAGAGGGCGTGGGGTGGTCGGCTCCCTGAGGGGGCCGGGATGGCGAGAGGTCCGCGTCGGCCGGGTGAAGCGGCGGCGACGCGGACCTCTCGACGGGGCGGCGGTGCGGTGGCGGCGGGTCAGCCGCCCAGCCGCTTCAGCGCGTTCTGGAGATTGGTGAGGTCGTTGCGCTGGGTGTTCTTCATGGTCTGCGCGGTCCTGACGACGTCGGGCTCGTCGCTGACGTCGAGGATGCCGTCGATCATGTGGATGCCGCCCAGGTGATGCTTGATCATCAGTTGCAGGAAGAGGACGTCCAGCTCCCGGCCCTCGGCCGCGTGCAGCTTCGCCATCTCCTCGGGGGTGGCCATGCCCGGCATGAGGCCGTTCCTGACCAGGCCGGCGCCGTCGGACATCCACGACATCGGCGGCTCACTGCCCGCCGGGTCGAGCCCCCACGAGCGCAGCCACGTGTGCATGGTGCCGATCTCGCCCTGCTGGGAGGTGGCGATGTCGCCGCCGATGCTGCGGACCTCCGGGTCGCTGCCCTCGTCGAAGGCGATCAGGCCCATCTCCACCGCCTGCGCGTGGTGGGTCAGCATGTCCCGGGCGAAGCCCGCCTCCGCAGAGGCGTCGCCCGGCCGGGTGAGCCGGGGGGTCAGCATGCCACCGGCGTACCCGAGGAGCAGCCCGACCACGACGGCCAGGGCCAGTGCGGCCGTGCCCCAGCGGGCCGGCGACCGCCGCTCCTCCGGAGCCGGGCTGGCCGGCTCGCTGGTCGCGGTCATGGTCGGGATGCTCATCGCTCTCCTCAGCCCTGCGGCATCTGCTGGGCGTCGTCGCGCGGCGTGGTGCCGGTGGCGGTGATGCCCTGGCTGCACAGCGCGGTCGGCCCCTCGATCGAGGCGTTGACCCGCAGCGTCTTGATGAACTCGTCGATGCGGCCGTCGTCGGCGTTGTCGACCTTGAGCTGGTAGCCCCAGGCCTGGAGCGAGATCGGCTTGTCCAGCCCCTCGAACGGGCTGAGCATCAGCTTCTCCTTGCCCCGCACCTTGTCGGCGAGCTTCGTCACCTGGTCGGCGGGCAGGTCCGGGCGGTAGGTGATCCAGACCGTGCCGTGCTCCAGGCTGTGCACCGCGTGCTCGTTGGCGATCTGGGCGGGGTAGACGTCACCCATGCAGTTCTGCCAGGCCGCGTTGTGCGGGCCGGCCACCGGCGGGAGCACCGTGTAGGTGAGGGGTCCCGTCTTGTGGTTGCCGCCGGACACGAGGTCCTTGTCCTTCTCGCGGAAGTTGACGATGCCGTCGATCGCGTCCGCCCGGTCCTCCCAGGGCTTGGCGCCCTGGAACGTCGCCCAGGCGCCGTAGCCGATGATCGCCACGGCCAGCACACCCACGGCGACGAAGAGCGCGATCGGCCCCCACGAGCGGCCCTGGCTCACCTTCACCGGGGCGATGGGCTTGCGGCCCTTGCCCCCGGCGCCGGGGCGGGTGCCCGTCGGCTTGCCGGACCCGGTCTTGGCGCCGGTGGAACCGGTCTTCGCGCCGGTGGAACCGGGCTTGGCGCCGCCGGACCCGGTCTTGGCGCCTGCTGCCGGCCGGCCTGCTGCCGGCTTCTTGCCGGTGCTGACCACGTTCGGGCGCCGCTCGGGGCCGCCACCCGGTGTGCTGATGCTCATCGTGCCTCGTCAGGTCGGTCGGTCAGGGGATCCGGCGGGCCGGTCTCACACACTGGGTCGCCGCCGCGGGTGCCGAGTCTACCCCCGATAACATGGATCAGTGACTCCCGCAGAACTCGCCGAGGTCGTCCTATCCGCAGCCCACGCCGTCTTCACCGAGCGTGGCCTGGACCGCTCCGCCCTGCCGGAGCGGACGGCGGTCGAGCGACCTCGCAGCCCCGAGCACGGCGACTACGCCTCCACGCTGGCCCTCCAGCTCAGCAAGAAGGTGGGCGTCCCGCCGCGCGAGCTGGCCACGGCCCTCGCCGAGCAGCTCGGCCGGGCCCCGGGGGTCAAGTCGGTGGAGATCGCCGGCCCGGGCTTCCTCAACATCCGGCTCGACGCGGCCGCCGCCGGCCAGCTCGCCCGCACGATCGTCGAGGCGGGCGAGGCGTACGGGCGCAGCGACCGGCTCGCCGGGCAGCGGATGAACCTGGAGTTCGTCTCGGCGAACCCGACCGGCCCGGTGCACATCGGCGGCGTCCGCTGGGCGGCCGTCGGCGACGCGCTGAGCCGGCTCCTGCGCGCCACCGGCGCCGAGGTCGGGACGGAATACTACTTCAACGACGCGGGCTCCCAGATCGACCGTTTCGCCCGCTCGCTGCTCGCCGCCGCGAAGGGCGAGCCGGCCCCCGAGGACGGGTACGCCGGGGCGTACATCACCGAGATCGCCGACGCCGTCCGGGGCGTCCGCCCCGACGTGCTGGAGCTGGACGTCGCCGCCGCCCAGGAGGTCTTCCGGGTCGAGGGCGTGCAGCTCATGTTCGCCGAGATCAAGTCCTCGCTGCGCGGCTTCGGGGTGGAGTTCGACACCTACTTCAACGAGAAGGACCTGCACGACCGGGGCGAGCTGGACCTGGCGCTGCAGCGGCTGCGTGACCAGGGCCACCTCTACGAGTCGGACGGCGCGACCTGGCTGCGCACCACCGACTTCGGCGACGACAAGGACCGGGTGCTGCGCAAGTCCAACGGCGAGTGGACCTACTTCGCCGCCGACTGCGCCTACTACCTCGACAAGCGGGAGCGCGGCTTCGACCGCGTCGTGATCATGCTGGGCGCCGACCACCACGGCTACATCGGCCGGATGAAGGCGATGGCCGCCTGCTTCGGCGACGACCCGGAGCGCAGCCTGGAGATCCTGATCGGCCAGCTGGTCAACCTGGTCCGCGACGGTGCCCCGGTCCGGATGAGCAAGCGGGCCGGCACGGTGGTGACCCTGGAGGACCTGGTCGACGCGATCGGCGTGGACGCCTCCCGCTACGCGCTCGCCCGCTACTCCAGCGACTCCCCGATCGACATCGACGTCGAGCTGTGGACCCGGGCCACCCGCGACAACCCGGTCTACTACGTGCAGTACGTGGCGGCCCGGACGGCCAGCGTGGGCCGCAACGCCGCCGAGGTGGGGCTGACCCGGGGCGACGCCGAGGCGTTCCGCCCCGATCTGCTCGGCCACGAGAAGGAGAACGAGCTGCTCAAGGCGCTCGCCGAGTTTCCCGCCGTGGTCGCTGCGGCGGCCGAGCTGCGCGGCCCGCACCGGGTGGCCCGCTACCTGGAGGAGCTGGCCGGGGCCTACCACCGGTTCTACGACGAGTGCCGGATCCTGCCGCGCGGCGACGAGGAGACCACCGACCTGCACCGGGCCCGGCTCTGGCTCAACGACGCCACCCGCACCGTGATCGCCAACGGCCTGCGCCTGCTGGGCGTCTCGGCCCCGGAAAGGATGTAGGAACGGTAATGCGTGCTCACGAGGCCGGTGCGCTGCACGGTGACATCGGCAGCCGGGGGCCGTCCTGGCTGCGTACCCCGGTCGACGTCAACGCCCTGGTGCCGGCGCTGTGGCCGCGCAACGTCACGCGCGACGGCGACGGCGTGCTCACCGTGGCCGGCCTCGGCGTCCGCGACGTCGCGGCCGAGTTCGGCACCCCGGTCTACGTCCTCGACGAGGACGACCTGCGGTCCCGGGCCCGGGACTTCCGCACCGCCTTCGACGGCGTCGACGTCTACTACGCCGGAAAGGCGTTCCTCTGCCGGGCCGTGGTCCGGATGATCGCCGAGGAGGGCCTGCACCTCGACGTGTGCACCGGGGGCGAGCTGGCGACCGCGCTGTCGGCCGGGATGCCGCCTGAGCGGATCGGCTTCCACGGCAACAACAAGTCGGTGGCCGAGCTGACCCGGGCGCTCGACGCCGGGGTCGGCCGGATCATCCTCGACTCGTTCGACGAGATCGGCCGCCTCACCGCGCTCGCCCGCGAGCGGGGCGTCCGCCCCCGGGTGCTCATCCGGGTCACGGTCGGCGTCGAGGCGCACACCCACGAGTTCATCGCCACCGCGCACGAGGACCAGAAGTTCGGCTTCTCCCTCGCGGGCGGGGCGGCGGCCGAGGCGGCCTTCCGGGTGCTCGACGAGGGCGTCCTGGAGCTGCGCGGCCTGCACTCGCACATCGGCTCGCAGATCTTCGACGCCAGCGGCTTCGAGGTCTCCGCCCGCCGGGTGCTCGGCCTCCAGGCGCAGATCCGCGACGCGCGGGGGGTGGAGCTGCCCGAGCTGGACCTCGGCGGTGGCTTCGGCATCGCGTACACGACGCAGGACGACCCGGCCGCCCCGCAGGATCTCGCGAAGCGGCTGCGCCGGATCGTCGAGGCCGAGTGCGCCGCCGAGCGGCTGGCGGTCCCGCACCTGTCGATCGAGCCGGGCCGGGCGATCGTCGGGCCGGCCGTGTTCACCCTCTACGAGGTCGGCACGGTCAAGTCCGTGCCGGTAGGCACTGGTGGTGACGGAGCGGACGGGCGTCGTGCCTACGTGAGTGTCGACGGCGGGATGAGCGACAACATCCGCACCGCGCTCTACGACGCGTCCTACTCCGCGACCCTGGCGTCCCGGGCGTCGACCGCCGAGCCGATGCTCGCCCGCGTGGTGGGAAAGCATTGTGAGTCCGGGGACATCGTGGTGAAGGATGAATTCCTGCCCGCCGACGTGCAGCCCGGAGATCTTGTCGCGGTGCCGGGCACCGGCGCCTACTGCCGGAGCATGGCCAGCAACTACAACCACGTGCCCCGCCCCCCGGTGGTCGCGGTGCGCGACGGCCAGGCGCGCCTGATCGTCCGGCGGGAGACCGAAGAGGACCTGCTGGCATTGGACGTGGGATGACATCACCTGTGCGCCTGGCACTGCTCGGCTGCGGCACGGTCGGTAGCGAGGTGGTCCGGCTGCTGCACGAGCAGGCGGCCGACCTCGCCGCCCGGATCGGCGCCCCGCTGGAGATCGCCGGCATCGCCGTACGCCGTCTCGGCCGCGACCGGGGCGACCTGCCCGTCGACCCGGCCCTGTTCACCACCGACGCGCTCGGCCTGATCAAGCGCGACGACGTCGACGTGGTCGTCGAGGTGGTCGGCGGCATCGAGCCGGCGCGGGGCTGGCTGGTGGAGGCGCTGCGGGCCGGCAAGAGCGTGGTCACGGCCAACAAGGCGCTGCTCGCCGAGGACGGCGCCGCCCTGCACGACGCGGCGGCCGAGGGCGGCGGCGACCTCTACTACGAGGCGTCCGTGGCGGGGGCGATCCCGCTGCTGCGCCCGCTGCGCGAGTCGCTGCACGGCGACCGGATCAACCGGGTCACCGGCATCGTCAACGGCACCACCAACTTCATCCTCTCCGCCATGGACGCCACCGGCGCCGGCTTCGCGGAGGCGCTGGAGGAGGCCACCGAGCTGGGCTACGCCGAGGCCGACCCGACCGCCGACGTGGAGGGCTTCGACGCGGCGGCCAAGGCGGCCATCCTCGCCTCGCTGGCCTTCCACACCCGGGTCGGCGCGGCCGACGTGCACCGTGAGGGCATCACCGAGGTCACGGCGGCCGACGTGGCCAGCGCCAAGGCGATGGGCTGCACCATCAAGCTGCTCTGCATCGCCGCCCGGGGCGCCGACGCCGCAGGCCGGGAGACGGTCAGCGTGCGGGTGCACCCGGCGATGATCCCGCTGGGCCACCCGCTGGCCAGCGTCGGCGACGCGTTCAACGCGGTCTTCGTCGAGGCCGAGGCGGCCGGGCCGCTGATGTTCTACGGCCGGGGCGCGGGCGGCGCGCCGACGGCCAGCGCGGTGCTGGGCGACGTGGTGGCGGTCTCCCGCAACCGGCTCGCCGGGGTGCGCTCGGCCAGCGAGAGCGCGTACGCCGACCTGCCGGTGCGGCCCATGGGGGAGGCGCTGACCCGCTACCACATCAGCCTCGACGTGGCCGACCGGCCGGGTGTGCTGGAGGCGGTGGCCGGCGTGTTCGCCCGGCACGACGTGTCGATCGCCACCGTGCGGCAGGGCCCGGCGGGCGGCGGCGCGGCGGGCCGGGGCGAGGACGCCGACCTGGTGATCGTCACCCACGTGGCGCCGGACGCGGCGCTCGCCGCCACCGTGCGGGAGCTGCGCGGGCTGGACATCGTCCGTTCGGTGGCGAGCGTGCTGCGGGTCGAGGGCGGGCTCTGAGCGGTCCGCCCGCGGGGCCGGTGACGCGCGCGGGACCGCCGGCGGTGCGGGCCGGGCGTGCCGGGGTCCGTCCGTCGCCCCGGCCCGGCGGGGCGAGCGCTTCCGCGTCTCGCCTGATGGTTAACTGCGGGTGCGCCGGCGGGCACACGGCGGGACTGGTCCAGGCTGGAGGCGTGCCCGACTCGGCGGGACGGTAGAGGCGAGGGAGAACGACATGTGGCGGGGTCTGATCGACGCGTACCGGGACCGGCTGCCGGTCACCGACGCCACCCCGGTCGTGACCCTGCACGAGGGGAACACGCCGCTGCTGCCCGCGCCGGTGCTCTCCGCCCGGCTCGGCTGCGACGTGCACCTGAAGGTGGAGGGCGCCAACCCGACCGGCTCGTTCAAGGACCGGGGCATGACCCTCGCGGTCTCCAAGGCGGTCGAGGCCGGCAACAAGGCGATCATCTGCGCCTCCACCGGCAACACCAGCGCCTCCGCGGCGGCGTACGCGGCCCGCGCCGGACTGACCTGCGCGGTGCTCGTGCCGCAGGGCAAGATCGCGCTGGGCAAGCTGGCCCAGGCCCTCGTGCACGGGGCGAAGCTGCTCCAGGTCACGGGCAACTTCGACGACTGCCTGTCGCTGGCCGCCAAGCTCGCGCAGGACTACCCGGTCGCCCTGGTCAACTCGGTAAACATCGACCGGCTGCACGGCCAGAAGACGGCCGCGTTCGAGATCGTCGAGGCGTTGGGCGACGCGCCCGACATCCACTGCCTGCCGGTCGGCAACGCCGGCAACGTCTCCGCCTACTGGATGGGCTACTCGGAGGACCTGCGGGACGGCAACGCCACCCGGGCCCCGAAGATGTACGGCTTCCAGGCCGCCGGCGCCGCCCCGATCGTCACCGGGGAGGTGGTCCGCGAGCCGTCCACGATCGCCACCGCCATCCGGATCGGCAACCCGGCGAGCTGGACCAGGGCGCTCGACGCCCGGGACTCCTCGGGCGGGCTGATCGCCGCCGTCACCGACCGGGAGATCCTGGCCGCGTACCGGCTGCTGGCCCGCGAGGTCGGGGTATTCGTCGAGCTGGGCAGCGCGGCCAGCGTGGCGGGTCTGCTCCAGCAGGCCGCCGCCGGTCGGGTCCCGGCCGGCTCGACGGTGGTCTGCACGGTCACCGGCCACGGCCTGAAGGACCCGGAGTGGGCGATCTCCACCGCGCCCGTGCCCACCACCATCGCCAACGACCCGCTGGCCGCCGCCCGCTGCCTCGACCTCGCCTGAGCCGTCGGCGGATCGGCCTCGCCTGAGCAGCCGGCGGATCGGCGCCGGTCGAGTCGACGGGAGGAAAATCGGGGCGGCGCAGGCGAGTCCTGTGCATCGGACTGGGGCAGGGCCGACCGGGGCCGGTCGGGCCGGGTGGGGGAGAATCCGTACCCCCGCCAATCGCCTTTTCCAGGAGTGAGTCACGCCGATGTCGCTGCTCGCCAGATTCAGCCTCGCCAACCGAGGGCTGATCGCCCTCATCGCGGTGGTGACCACGCTGTTCGGGGCGTTCGCCGTACCGTCACTGAAGCAGCAACTCCTGCCGTCGCTGGAGTTCCCGGCGGCCTTCATCGTGGCGGTCTACCCCGGCGCCGGGCCCGAGGTCGTCGAGTCGCAGGTCACCGAGCCGATCGAGAACGCCCTCCAGGGCATCCCCGGGCTGGACCAGATCACGTCGACCTCCCGCGAGGGCTCCACGACCGTCCAGGTCCAGTACGAGTTCGGCACCGACCTGGACGACGTGGTCAACAAGATGCAGACCGCGCTCAACCGGATCGACGCGCAGCTGCCCGAGGGAGTCGACCCGCAGGTCATCGCCGGCAGCACCGACGACCTGCCCGCGGTGGTGCTCGCCGCCTCCGGCGGTGCCGACCAGCGCGTCCTCGTGGAGAAGCTGCGCGCCACGGTGGTGCCCGAGCTGGAGGCGATCGAGGGGGTGCGTACGGTCGACCTGACCGGCGCCCGCGACGACGTCGTGGTGGTCACCCCGGACCCGGCCAAGCTGGCGGCGGCGAAGCTCCAGCCGACCGCCCTCGGCGCGGCGTTGAAGACCAACGGCGTGACGGTGCCGGCCGGCGCGGTGACCGACGGCACCCGCGCGCTCCCGGTGCAGGTCGGCACCCGGCTCGCCACGCTGGACGACCTCCGGGGCGTCGTGGTCGCACCGGCGGCGGGCCGGGCGGCCCCGGTCCGCCTCGGCGACGTGGCCACCGTCGAGCAGCAGCTCGCCCCGGCCACCGCGATCACCCGCACCAACGGCAAGGACAGCCTGGGCATCGCGGTCACCGCCTCCCCGGACGGCAACGCGGTGGAGATCTCCCACGAGATCCGGGACCGCCTCGCAGACCTGCGGGAGGCCTCCGGCGCCGAGCTGACCGTCGTCTTCGACCAGGCGCCCTTCGTCGAGAAGTCGATCGAGAGCCTGACCACCGAGGGCCTGCTGGGCCTGGTCATGGCCGTCATCGTCATCCTGGTCTTCCTGCTGTCGGTCCGCTCCACCGTGGTCACCGCGGTCTCCATCCCGCTCTCGGTGGTGGTCGCCCTGATCGCCCTCTGGATCGGCGACTACTCGCTCAACCTGCTCACCCTCGGCGCGCTCACCATCGCGGTCGGCCGGGTGGTCGACGACTCGATCGTCGTGCTGGAGAACATCAAGAGACACCTGGAGTACGGCGAGCCGAAGCGGCAGGCGATCCTCGCCGCCGTCCGCGAGGTGGCCGGCGCGGTGACCGCGTCCACCCTCACCACGGTCGCCGTCTTCGCGCCGATCGCCCTGGTGGGCGGCTTCGTCGGGCAGCTCTTCGCGCCGTTCGCTATCACCGTCACGGTGGCCCTGCTCGCCTCGCTGCTGGTCTCGTTGACCGTCATCCCGGTGCTCGCGTACTGGTTCCTGAAGCCGCCGAGCGGCACGGCGGACGACGCCGAGGTGCGTCGGGCGGCCGAGGAGAAGGAGCTGCGCAACCCGTTGCAGCGGGCGTACCTGCCGGTGATCGGGTTCGCCACCCGCAAGCGGGCCACCCGGTGGATCACGCTGGGGCTCGGCGTGCTCGTGCTGTTCGGCACCTTCGGCCTGTCCCGCCAGCTGGAGACCAACTTCATCGACGACTCCGGCCAGGACACCCTGAGCATCACCCAGGAACTGCCGGCGGGCACCGGCCTGCTCGGCACCGACGCGGCGGCCAAGCAGATCGAGGCCGTGCTGGAGCGCACCGAGGACGTCGAGACGTACCAGGTCACGGCGGGCGGCGGGGACAACCCGTTCGGCGGCGGCGGCAACAACGTCGCCAACTGGTCGCTGGCCCTCGGTGACGGGACCGACGCCCAGGAGATGCGGGAGAAGCTGCGCCGGGAGTTCGACGCGCTGGGCCCGGCCGTCGGTGAGGTCAGCTTCGGCGCCGGCCAGGGCGGGGCGGCGGCCAACCAGATCGAGGTGGTCGTCCAGGGCACCGACCCGGAGGCGCTGACCCGGGCCGCCGAGGAGGTCCGGTCGGCGATGGCCGGGCTGGCGGGCGTCGAGGACGTCTCCACCAGCCTCGCCACGCGGGTGCCGCGCGTCGACGTCACCGTCGACCGGGTCGCCGCCGGCCGGGTCGGGCTCACCGAGGCCGCCGTCGGCCAGGTGGTGGCCCAGGCGTTCCGGGGTTCGCCCCTGGGGCAGGTCACGCTCGACGACGGGCAGCGGGACGTGGTGCTGCGGTTCGCGGGCAAGCCGCCGACCACGGTGGAGGAACTGCGCGCGATGCCGGTCGGGCCGGTGAAGCTCGACGACATCGCCGACGTCACCCAGACCGAGGGCCCGCAGCAGGTGAGCCGGATCGACGGCGAGCGCAGCGTCTCCGTCACCGGTACGGCCACCGGCTCGAACCTCGGCGCCATCACGCAGGAGCTGCAGAAGAAGCTGGACGGCATCGACGTGCCGGGGGCGACCTTCGCCATCGGCGGCGTCAGCGCCGACCAGGAGGAGGCCTTCGCCGACCTGGGCCTGGCCGTGCTCGCCGCCATCGCGATCGTCTTCCTGATCATGGTGGCGACGTTCCGGAGCCTGGTCCAGGCGCTGATCCTGCTGATCTCCATCCCGTTCGCGGCGACCGGCGCGATCGGCCTGCTGCTGGCCACCGGCACCCCGATGGGTGTGCCGGCGCTGATCGGCGTGCTCATGCTGGTCGGCATCGTGGTGACAAACGCGATCGTGCTGCTGGACCTCGTCAACCAGTACCGGGCCCAGGGCATGGGGGTCCAGGAGGCGGTGGTCGAGGGCGGCCGGCGCCGGCTGCGGCCGATCCTGATGACGGCGATCGCCACCATCTTCGCGCTGCTGCCGATGGCGCTCGGCCTCACCGGGGAGGGCGGCTTCATCTCCAAGCCGCTGGCGATCGTGGTGATCGGCGGCCTGCTCAGCTCGACGCTGCTCACCCTGATCCTGGTGCCGACGCTCTACGCCATGGCGGAGAACACCAAGGAGTCGTTCCGCGCCCGCCGGGCCCGCCGTTCCGGCGGGGTGGCCCCGGCCACCGGCACGGGCGACGGCGACCCGGCCGGCGACGACGGTGGGACGCCCGCCGCCGAGCCGGTCCCGGTGCCCGCCGGGGGCGCCCCGTCCACCGCCGGCACGGAGGCCACCGACGCCCCGGCGTCCCGGCCGACGCCGTCGGGCGCGCTGGTGGACGGCACCGACCAGTTCGAGGTGCTGCGGCTGCCGAAGAGCCGCACGTCCCCGCTGCCGCCGGCCGAGTAAGGGCAGTGCGCGAACACCCCCGACGGGTCCCCACCCGCCGGGGGTGTTCGCGTTCGGTCAGGTACCCGCCGTACGGCCGGCCCGCAGGTCACCGCCCGGTAGGGTCCCGAACGTGCCGTCCACCGTCTCGGTCCTCACCCACAACCGCAACTTCCGCAATCTGTTCCTCGCCGAGCTGGTGGTCTTCGGCGCCGACTGGTTCGTCATGGTGCCGCTGCTGGTGCTGCTGCCGGACCTGACCGGCAGCGGCGTGTGGGGCGCGCTGGTGCTCGCCGTCGACACCGGGATCGTGGCGCTGCTGCTGCCGTACACGGGCACGATCGCGGACCGGTTCGACCGGCGCAAGATCATGATCATTTCGAACGTCGCGGCCCTGTTCGGCGTGCTGCTGCTGCTCGGCGTCCGCAGCGCGGGGACCGCCTGGCTGGCGATGGCCGGGATCGGCGTGGTGGCGGTCGCCAAGGCGTTCTACTCCCCGGCGGCCCAGGCGGCCCTGCCCAACGTGCTCGACCCCGACGAGCTGGCCGCAGGCAACGCCGTCGCGGGGTCGGCCTGGGGCACCATGACCGTCGTCGGCGCCTCGCTGGGTGGCGTGCTCAGCGCCGCCGTCGGCCCGTACGCCTGCTTCTGGGTGGCGGCGGTGGGCCTGGTGGTCGCCGCGGGCCTGGCCACGCTGATCCGCCGGCCGTTGCAGGCGCCCCGCGACGCGGAGCTGCCCGTGCAGCGGACCTGGCCGGCGATCCGGGAGGCGCTCGGCTACATCGGGCACCGGCCGAGGGTGCTGGCGCTGGTCACCGTGAAGTCGGCGGTCGGCCTCGGCAACGGCGTGCTGACGGTGTTCCCGCTGCTCGCGGCCGTGTACGGCGTGGGCCCCGTCGGCACCGGGCTGCTCTTCGCGGTCCGCGGGGCGGGGGCGCTCGTCGGGCCGATCCTGATGCGCCGGGTGCTGACCAACCGCGCCTGGCTGCTGCCCGGGCTGGCGCTGTCGATGTCCCTCTACGGCCTGGCCTACCTCGGCACCTCGGTCGCCAACTGGTTCCCGCTGGTGCTGGCCCTGGTCTTCGTCGCCCACTTCGCGGGCGGCAGCAACTGGGTGATGTCGAACTTCGCCCTGCAGGGGGAGGTGCCGGACCGGCTGCGGGGCCGCGTCTTCGCCACCGACATGATGCTGGCGACCCTCGCCGTCTCGGTCAGCCAGCTCGCCGTGGCCGCGGTGGTGGACACCGTGGACGAGCGGGTGGTGCTGGCCAGCTGCGGCCTGGTCACGGTGGTCTACGCGGTCGGCTGGCGGATCGCCACCCGCCGGCTCTCGCTCACGGACCCGGCCGCGCAACCGGCCCCGAGCGCCGCCCGCTGACCCGCCCGGCGGTCAGGCTTGGTCCGTCCCGGCGCCCGTCGGCGCGTCCGGCCGGGATCGACCGCCCCACTGCGCCGGCACGTCGGCCCCGCCCTCCACGGTCCACCCCGGGTCGGTCGGCGGCACCGGCTGGGCGGCGGGCACCGGCGCGGTGGTCGGCACCGGCCCGCCGCCGGCGAGCGGTCGTCCGCCGAACGGGCCGGCTGCCGCGCCGCCCGCCCGCCGCCCGACCAGCACCGCCGCGATCAGCAGACCCGTCCCGATCGGGTACGCCAGGGCCTGCACCCCGCCGTAGGCCAGGTTCATGAGCCGGAAGTTCGAGTAGCCCCAGTCGAAACTGAACGCGCGGGGCAGCAGCAGGGTCCAGGCCACGCTGAGCAGTGCGCTGACCAGCAGCACACCGAGCCCGGACAGCGCCAGCAGCCGGGGCTTGCGGGGCAGCCGCCCCCCGGCCGTCGCGGTCAGTACGAGCCCGACCAGCAGCACCAGCACCGTGGGCGCCTCGAAGACGACCGCCGTCGCCAGGTACCCGAATTCGCGCATTCCCGCCTCCAGCCGCCGTCGGTCGGGTCAGGCTAACGGACCGGCGCTGCCACCACAGTCCGGTGACGAGGTCGTCCGGCCCGGTCCCATCCGTCGGGCGGGGATCCGCCCCGTCGGTGCGCAGCCCTACCATGAGCCCGTGCCGACGAACTTCATCTCCGGCCCGGTCCGGGTCCGGGTCCCCGCCACCAGCGCCAACCTGGGGCCGGGGTTCGACGCCCTGGGGCTCGCCCTGGCGCTGCACGACGACGTGGCCGCCGAGGTGACGGCGGGGGGCGTCACGGTGACCGTGGCCGGGCAGGGCGCCGGGGAGTTGCCGGCCGACGACAGGCACCTGGTCGTCCGCGCCATGCGGGCGGCCTTCGACGGGCTCGGCGGGCAGCCGCCCGGGCTGGCGGTGGAGTGCGTCAACCGCATCCCGCAGGCCCGTGGGCTGGGTTCCTCGTCCGCGGCGATCGTCGCCGGCGTGCTGCTGGCCCGTGCGCTGGTCACCGACGGCGAGACCCGGCTCGACGACGCCGCCGCGCTGCGCCTCGCCGCCGAGATCGAGGGCCATCCGGACAACGTGGCGCCGTGCCTGCTCGGCGGCTTCACGCTGGCCTGGACGGAGCCCCCCGGCGCCCGGGCGGTATCGCTGCCGGTCGCCGACGGCGTACGACCGACGGTCTTCGTGCCGGCGGAGCGCGGCCTGACGGCCACCGCGCGGGCCGCGCTGCCGGCCACCGTGCCCCACGGCGACGCGGCGCTGAACGCGGGTCGCGCCGCGCTGCTGGTGCACGCGCTGACCGCCGACCCGGGTCTGCTGCTGCCGGCCACGGTCGACCGGCTGCACCAGGACTACCGCGCCGACGGCATGCCGGGCAGCGCCGCCCTGGTGAAAGCGCTGCGTGCGGCCGGTGTGGCCGCCGTGATCAGTGGTGCGGGCCCGACCGTCCTGGCCCTAACCAGCCCGCCCGAGGGCTTCGACCCGGGAACAGGCTGGGAGGTCTGGCGGTTGGATCCAGACGGGCGCGGAGCACAGGTTGCCCGGGGTAGACTGGGACACGCAGAGCGGGACCCTGTTGCCGCAGGTCGGAAGAGTTGATTACGCTCTAGACTTAGCACAGCCGCGAAGCATGCGATCTCCCTGCGGGTCGGCGCACCCCCGAAGCTTTCGGCGGTCAGCCCGTCACCCCTGCCTAGGCCCACGCCGCACCGCAGTCTTCACAGGTCGCCGCAGACGGCGAGACCTGCTCACCGACCTTCGGTGAGTCGGGAAACCGACCGGCTGCTGTGTCACAGACTCCCGCGACGCGTCCATGCGAGGCGGGTGCACCGAGGCCGCCCGGCCACCTTGTTTTCGACTCCGGGCAGTCCCGGCCTATCGAGGGAAGGAATCCATTGAGCGACACCACCGACGTGACGTCGGATGTTTCCAACGTCGCTGGCGATGCCACCACCGCCGCCGCCCCCGCCCGTCGTCGGCGCAGCGGCACCGGCCTGTCGGCGATGCTGCTGCCGGAGCTGCAGAGCCTGGCCGCGTCGCTCGGCATCTCGGGCACGGCCCGCATGCGCAAGGGCGAGCTGATCAGCGCGATCTCCGAGCGGCAGGGCGGCGCCACCGCCGGGACCCCTCGACCGCGGGCCGAGGCCGCTGCCGCTCCCGCCCGTGAAGAGGCCCAGGCCGAGGTCCGCGAGAGCACCGAGCGGCCGGCGGCCGGGCGGCGTACCGCAGAGCAGGCTCCGGCGGAGCCGGCGGCGGCCGAGGCCGAGCCCCGTGGCCGGACCCGGCGCAGCCGGGCCGCCACCTCCGAAGCGCGGGCCGCGGAGGCCCGTCCGGCGGAGGCTCGTGAGGCGGAGGCCGCCCGTCCGGCGGAGGTTCGTCCGGCGGAGACGCGCGCGGACGAGGCCGAGGCCGGCGAGCGTGCCGACCGTGGCCGTGAGCGCGGCGAGCGTGCCGAGCGCGGCGACCGTGCCGAGCGCGGCGACCGTGCCGAGCGCGGCGACCGTGCGGAGCGGGGTGACCGTGCCGAGCGGGGTGACCGTGCGGAGCGCGGCGAGCGTGCGGAGCGCGGCGAGCGGGGCGAGCGCAACGAGCGCGGTGACCGTGCGGACCGCGGTGACCGCGCGGAGCGGGGTGACCGTGCCGAGCGCGGTGACCGTGCCGAGCGGAGCGAGCGCAACGAGCGGAGTGACCGCGGCGAGCGTGCGGAGCGCGGTGACCGCAACGAGCGGGGCGAGCGTGCCGAGCGGGGCGACCGTGACCGCAACGACCGCGGCGACCGGGGCCAGCGCGTCGAGCGTGACAACGACGGCGACGACGACGAGAGCGGTGGCCGGCGTGGCCGGCGCAGCCGGTTCCGGGACCGCCGCCGTGGCCGCGGTGAGCGCGCCGAGGGCGGCGACGGTGGCCGCGACGGCGGACGCGACGGCGGACGCGAGCCGCAGGTCGGTGAGGACGACGTGCTCGTCCCGGTGGCCGGCATCATCGACGTGCTCGACAACTACGCATTCGTACGGACCACCGGCTACCTGGCCGGCCCGAACGACGTCTACGTCTCCATGTCGCAGATCAAGAAGTACGGCCTGCGGCGCGGCGACGCCATCACCGGTGCGGTGCGCGCCTCGCGCGACGGCGAGCAGCGGCGGGACAAGTACAACCCGCTGGTGCGGCTGGACACCATCAACGGGATGGAGCCGGACGAGGCGAAGCGCCGGCCGGAGTTCTACAAGCTCACCCCGCTTTACCCGCAGGAGCGCCTGCGGCTGGAGACCGAGCCGCACATCCTCACCACCCGGGTCATCGACCTGGTCATGCCGCTCGGCAAGGGCCAGCGCGCGCTGATCGTGTCGCCGCCGAAGGCGGGTAAGACGATGGTGCTCCAGGCCATCGCGAACGCGATCACGCACAACAACCCGGAGTGCCACCTGATGGTGGTGCTGGTGGACGAGCGGCCCGAAGAGGTCACCGACATGCAGCGGTCGGTGAAGGGCGAGGTCATCGCGGCGACGTTCGACCGTCCGCCGCAGGACCACACCACCGTGGCCGAGCTGGCGATCGAGCGGGCGAAGCGCCTGGTCGAGCTGGGCCACGACGTGGTCGTGCTGCTCGACTCGGTGACCCGCCTCGGCCGCTCGTACAACCTGGCGGCGCCGGCCAGCGGCCGGATCATGTCGGGTGGTATCGACTCCACCGCGCTCTACCCGCCGAAGCGCTTCCTGGGTGCGGCCCGCAACATCGAGAACGGCGGCTCACTGACCATCCTCGCCACCGCGCTGGTGGAGACCGGGTCCATGGCGGACACGGTCATCTTCGAGGAGTTCAAGGGCACCGGCAACGCGGAGCTGAAGCTGGACCGGAAGATCGCCGACAAGCGCATCTTCCCGGCCATCGACATCCACCCGTCCGGCACGCGCAAGGAGGAGATCCTGCTCGCGCCGGAGGAACTGGCCATCATCCACAAGCTCCGGAAGGTCCTGCACTCGCTGGACTCGCAGGCGGCGCTGGACCTGCTGCTCGACAAGCTCAAGCAGACCCGTACCAACATCGAGTTCCTGATGCAGATCGCCAAGTCGACGCCGGGGGAGTGACCCTCCTCGGGTGAAACAGCGAGAAGGGCACGGCCACGAGGCCGTGCCCTTCTCGCGTCCCTGCCCGTCGGTTTCGTGGGTGAGCTTCGGTGCCGCATGCCGCATGCCGCATGCCGGTGCGATGCCGGGTGCCGGGCGTCGGGTTCCGCGTGCCGGGCGTCGGGCGTCGGGCGTCGGGTGCTGCGTACCGCAGACGGGCAGCCGGACGGTCCACCTTGCCAGCTCGCTTCCGTGACGATCGGTAACCTTCGCCTCGAAGAGCCCTCGTTGTGACTCTATGTGACTGAATTTGGGCGCGTGAAGAGCTTGCCGCTCCGGCCGTCGCTGCTGAGGGCCTGTGACCAGGTGATTCGTCGTGAGGCGCGATCCGGCTGCACCATCCTCCAGGTCCCCTTTGCTCTGCATCCACATAGGCACCGCTTACATGGCGTGTCCGGTGCGGATATGGATGCAGAGCAAAGGGGACGGAGCGAGGGGTGGAGCGGCGCGGATTCCCTCACTCTCCGTGACCGAATGTTGGTGGCCGTGCGGCCCCGGGCCGCACGCCGCAGGGCCGCACGCCGCAGGGCGGCCCCCTGAGCGCACGCCGCAGGGCGACCCCCGAGCGCACGCGCGGTGTGGGTGGCCGTGGGGCCCCGAGCGCATGTCGCGGTGTGGCCGTGAGTGCGGCGGTGAGGTCCGTGAGTGCGCCGTGAGGCCCGTGGGTGCGGCGGCGGGGCGCGCGGTCGCAGCACGTGCTGCCGGGTGGTGCGGTGCGGGGAGGTGCGGTGCGGCGCCCGCGCTCCGGAGGCCCGCGTTCCGAAGGGCGGTGCCGGCAATGGCGGGGACGACCGCCGGAAGGGTGGAGTTTTCCTTCGCTTTGGCCGGCAGCTATTGAAACTTCTATTCACCGTCCGGTTGACTGTCGCCCATGCGTACCCGCAGACGATCCGCCCGGCTCGCAGGCGTCCTGCTGCTGACGCCGCTGCTCACCCTGGCCGGCACTGTGCCGGCGAACGCCGGTGCGCCCGCTCCGGCCACCGACCCGTCCCTCACCGCCGCCGAGGACGCACCGCGCGCCTCCTCGTACTCCGCGGGCTCCGTGACGCTCGCCGGCGACGCGGCCGCGAGCATGTCGGCCACCGCGGCCCCGACCGGCGTGGAGCCGGCCGGCGGGCTGGAGACGGCGAAGACCACCCGCCCGGTCGCCCCGGGCCTCAACCTGACCTCCTTCGACCGGTACGACGCCGACGGCTGGCTGCGCGCGGACGCGCTGACCGCCGACCTCACCGGCGGCCTCACCGTGGACTACGTCAACTCCGGCGCGGTCAGCCGGGCCGAGCCGCTGCGCGGCGCCGTCGACGCGGCCCGTGCGGTCGCGGCCGTCAACGGCGACTTCTTCGACATCAACAACTCCGGTGCCGCGCAGGGCGTCGGCGTCCGCGACGGCCAGCTGGTCCAGTCCGCGGTCAGCGGGCACCGCAACGCCGTCGCGATCACCACCGAGGGGCTCGGCCGGGTCATCGAGGTGAACTTCGACGGCACCGCGACCCTGCCCACCGGTCCGGTGACGCTGACCCAGTTCAACAACATGATCCAGGCGAACGGGATCGGCGTGTTCACCGCGCTCTGGGGCTCGTACACCCGGCAGCGTGCGGTCGAGGGCGCCGCCCGCGTCACCGAGGTCACGGTGGTCGACGGCCGCGTCGCCACCGTCGCCGGCACGGCCGGAAGCGGGGCGGTCCCGGCCGGCACCACCGTGCTGCTCGGCCGCGACGCCGGCGCGGACGCCCTCGCCGGGCTGCGTCCCGGCGACGCGGTGACCGTCGCCTACCGGCCGAAGCCGGCCGACGGCAGCAACCTGCACGCGGCCGTCGGCGGCGGCAACGTGCTGGTCCGCGACGGGGTGGTGCAGAGCATCGCCGACGCGTCGCTGGCTCCGCGCACGTCCGTCGGCTTCTCCGCCGACGGCCGGCGCATGATCATGCTGACGGTGGACGGCCGGCAGGTCGACAGCCGGGGCGTCACCCAGACCGAGATGGGCCGCATGATGGCCGAGCTCGGCGCGCACCACGCGCTCAACCTCGACGGCGGCGGCTCCTCGACGCTGCTCGCCCGGGAGCCGGGCGCGGCGGCTGTGCAGGTGGAGAACAGCCCGTCCGACGGCAGCGAGCGGGCCGTGCCCAACGGCCTGGCCATCTACGCGCCCAAGGGCAGCGGCCGGCTCACCGGGTACTGGCTGGAGACCGCCAGCGACCCGACCACCGCCCCCGGCGTCGCGCCGGTGCGCGGCGGCCGGCCCGACCGCGTCTTCCCCGGCCTGACCCGCCAGCTCACCGCCGCCGGCCACGACGAGACGTACGGCCCGGCGGCCGGCGCGCCGACGTGGCGGGCCAACCCGGCGGCGCACGGCGTCGTCGACGGCAAGGGCCGCTTCCGGGCCCTCCTGCCCGGAAGCACCACGGTCACCGCCTCGCGGGGCGCGGCCCGTGGCACCCTCGACCTGACCGTGCTCGGGCCGCTGGCCCGGATCGACTCCACGGTGGACAGGGTCGGCCTGACCGGTGCCGAGGGCAGCGCGCTGTTCGGCGTCGTCGGCTACGACGCCGAGGGCAACACCGCCCCCATCGAGCCGGCCGACCTGAAGCTCGACTACGACAAGGACCTGCTGAAGATCGCCCCGACCGCCGACGGCAACCTCGCCGTCACCGCCCTGCGGGACACCGGCTCGGCGCTGGTCACCGTCCACGTCGGCCGGAGCAGCACCGTCCTGCCGGTCACCGTCGGGCTGACCGACGTGCCGGTGGCCGGCTTCGACGACGCGGCATCCTGGAAGTTCAGCCAGGCGCGGGCCAGCGGCGCGGTCGCGCCCGCGCCGGGCCGCACCGGCACGGGCCTGAAGATGACGTACGACTTCAGCCAGTCCACCGGCACCCGGGCCGCGTACGCGGACCCGCCCGCCTGGATCGCGGTGCCCGGCCAGCCGCAGGCGTTCGGCATGTGGATCCACGGCAACGGCACGGGGGAGTGGCCCAGCCTGCACCTGCACGACGCGCAGGACACCCAGCACGTGCTGCGCGGCCCGCTGATCACCTGGACGGGCTGGAAGTACGTCGAGTTCGCCGTACCCGCCGGGGTGCAGTACCCGGTGCGGATCCGCCGGTTCTACGTGGCGGAGACCAACGCCGCCGCGCAGTACCGCAGCGAGGTCATCATCGACGACCTGGTGGCGAAGGTGCCGCCGACGGTCGACGTGCCGGCCGAGAAGCCGCGTACCGACCGGGTGGTGCTGCGCGACGGCACCGTGGACGGGGCGCCCTGGCGCTTCGCCGTCCTGTCCGACGCGCAGTTCGTCGCGGCGAACCCGGACAGCGACCTGGTCGCCCAGGCCCGCCGTACGCTCCGCGAGGTCAAGGCCGCGAAGCCGGACTTCCTGGTGATCAACGGCGACTTCGTGGACACCGCCTACCCGGCGGACTTCGCGCTGGCCAAGCGGCTACTGGACGAGGAACTCGGCGGCGAGGTGCCGTACTACTACGTGCCCGGCAACCACGAGATCATGGGTGCCCCGATCGCCAACTTCCGGGCCGCCTTCGGCGACACCGAGCGCACCTTCGACCACAAGGGCACCCGGTTCGTCACGCTGAACTCGTCGACGGGTTCGCTGCGCGGCGGCGGCTTCGACCAGGTGCGGATGCTGCGCGAGGCGCTCGACTCGGCGACCGGTGACCCGGCCGTCAACTCGGTGGTCGTGCTGCACCACCACCCGCCGCGCGACCCGAGCCCGGCCAAGGCCAGCCAGCTCGGCGACCGGAAGGAGGCGGCCCTGCTGGAGCAGTGGCTGGCCGACTTCCAGCACCGCACCGGCAAGGGTGCCGCGTTCGTCGGCGGGCACGTCGGCACCTTCCACGCCGACCGGGTCGACGGGGTGCCGTACCTGATCAACGGCAACTCGGGGAAGAACCCTTCCACCCCGGCCGACCAGGGCGGCTTCACCGGGTGGACCGAGTTCGGGGTGGACCCGGTGAGCCCGGCCGAGGCCGACCGGGCCCGGCGCAACCCCCTCGTCGAGGGCCCGCGCTGGGTCAGCGCCGAGACGCACGCGCACGTCGACGCGCTCACGCTGACCGCCCCGGCCAGCGTCGCGGTCGGCGCCCCGGCGACGGTCACCGCCACGGTGACCCAGCCCGGCGGGCGTACGGTGCCGGTGGCGGCGCCGGTGAGCGCGGACTGGTCCGCCTCGCCGAACGTGCACGTCGGCTCGATCCTCGGGCTGAAGCCCTGGCATGTGGCCCGCTTCGACCCGGCCACCGGCAAGCTCACCGCCCTGCGCCCCGGCGCGCAGGTCAAGCTCGCCGTCGCGGTCAACGGGGCGCGGGCGGAGGCGACGATCACCCTGACGGCCGCCGCCGCGGCTCCCGCCGCCTGAGGTGTAAGGAAGTTGCCCTCGGCGGGTCGTGCCCCGGACGGGGTACGGCCCGCCGACGGCGGCCGTGCCGGGACGAATGCCCGGCCAGGCGTCGGGAATGCGGCAGGTGGGGCGTGCGTTGTCGATGCCGGACCAGCCGTGCGGCCCGACTGCCGGGTCGGCGTACGCCCATGGCACACTGGTCAATCGGCCACCGGTTCCGGTTCACGCCCGAGCCCGTCGCGCGCCGCGACGGACACCGACGGCGACCCGGCGACCATCCACGAGAGGACCGAGGCGAGATGAAGTCCAACATCCACCCGGAGTACGTGACCACCGAGGTCAGCTGCTCCTGCGGTAACACGTTCACCACCCGCAGCACCGCCAAGGGCGGCTCGATCCACGTCGAGACCTGCAGCGCCTGCCACCCGTTCTACACCGGCAAGCAGCGCGTCCTGGACACCGCGGGCCGGGTGGCGAAGTTCCAGCAGAAGTACGCCAAGGTTCAGGCCAAGAAGGCCAAGTAGCTCCTCGTTCGGCGCCCGCGTCCGGTTTCGTGCCGGACGCGGGCGCCGTCCGTATTCCCCCTGGTCCTGCCCCGTTCCCGTCGAAGGAGCCTCCCCCGCATGAGCAGCGAGCGCCTGGCCGCCCTCCTCGACGAGTACGCCGAGCTGGAGAAGCGGCTGGCGGACCCGGCCATCCACGCCGACCAGGGCACCGCCCGCCGGATCGGCCGCCGGTACGCCGAGCTGGTCCCGCTGCACAAGGCGGCCGGTGAGCTGGAGCAGGCCCGCGCCGACCTGGCCGCCGCCCGGGAGTTGGTCGCCGAGGACGCGTCCTTCGCCGCCGAGGCCGAGTCGATCGCGGAGAGCCTGCCGGCGCTGGAGCAGCGGCTGGCGGAGCTGCTGATCCCGCGCGACCCGCACGACGCCAAGGACGTGATCGTCGAGATCAAGGCGGGCGAGGGCGGCGAGGAGTCCGCGCTGTTCGCCGGCGACCTGCTGCGGATGTACACCCGCTACGCCGAGCGGCGCGGCTGGCTCACCGAGGTGCTCGACGCCCAGGACTCGGACCTGGGCGGGGTGAAGGACGTCTCGCTGGCGATCAAGACCAAGGGCGTGCCCGAGGGCGGCAACGGCGTCTGGTCCCGGCTGAAGTGGGAGGGCGGCGTGCACCGGGTGCAGCGCGTACCCGTCACGGAGTCGCAGGGCCGCATCCACACGAGCGCCGCCGGGGTGCTGGTGCTGCCGGAGGCCGAGGACGTCGACGTCACCATCGACCCGAACGAGCTGCGCATCGACGTGTTCCGCTCGTCGGGGCCCGGCGGCCAGTCGGTGAACACCACCGACTCGGCGGTACGGATCACGCACGTGCCGACCGGCATCGTGGTCTCCTGCCAGAACGAGAAGTCCCAGTTGCAGAACCGGGAGCAGGCGATGCGGATCCTGCGCGCCCGGCTGCTGGCGGCGGCCCAGGAGCAGGCCGACGCGGCCGCCTCGGACGCCCGCAAGGCGCAGGTGCGCACCGTGGACCGTTCCGAGCGGATCCGCACCTACAACTTCCCGCAGAACCGGATCACCGACCACCGGATCGGCTACACCGCGTACAACCTGGACCTGGCGCTCGCCGGTGACCTGGACGGGGTCCTCGACGCCCTCGCCGAGGCCGACCGCGCCGCCCGCCTGGCCGGCGACACCGAGCTGACCCGCCGCTGACCCCCGGGGCCCGACGGGGCGGCCGGGGTCAGGAGGCGCGGGGGCGGGTCTTCGCCGCCAGCATCGCGCGGTCGGCGGCCTCGAACGCGGTGCCGAGGGCGTCGCGCAGGCCGGGACCGGTGGCGCCCACCTCGGCGAAGCCGACGCTGACCCCGACCGGCGTGCCGGGGACCAGCGACTCCCAGTCCTCGGTGCGCACTGCGGCGTCGATGCGGCGGCCCACCTCGGCCGCCTCGGTCATCCCGGCGCCGGGCAGCACCACCACGAACTCGTCCCCGCCGTAGCGGGCCACGAAGTCGCCACGGCGCATCACCCGGTTGATCACCCCGGCGATGCGCTGGAGCACCAGGTCGCCGGAGTGGTGCCCGTGCCGGGTGTTGACGGCCTTGAAGCCGTCCAGGTCGCAGACGCCGATCACCACCCGGTCGCCGTGGGCGACCAGGGTGGCGATGTAGCGCTCCAGCCGCCGCCGGTTGGGCAGCCCGGTCAGCGGGTCGGTCAACGCCTCGCCCTCGAAGCGGGCCGCCTCGCGGCGCATCTCCTCGTGGTCGATGCGGGCGGCGATGCCGTCGATGTAGACGTCGCGGAGCCGGTCGTTGCGCTGGGCGGCCAGCCGGAACGCCAGCCGGTCGGCCCGGTGCGCGCCCGCGTGGTCGCCGGCGCGGGCCAGGGCGATGCTGCGCAGCCGGGCCGGTTCGGCCGCGCCCAGCGTCTCCGTGGAGACCTGGACGGTGTCCAGCCGGGTGACTGCCTCGATCGGCCGTCCCTCGGCGACGGCCAGGCAGACCTGACCGAGCTGGCGCATGTCGCGGGCGCGGGCGCTGTCGCCGCCATGGCCGAGCAGCCGGGCCGGGCCGGCCTTCGGGTCGGCGTCCCACCGGTCGCCGAGGGCCGCCCGCCGGGCGGCGGCGTAGCCGTACGCGGCCAGACTGCTGGGGCGCAGCTTCCCGGCCCGCCCGCTGCCCAGAAACCGGTCCAGGTCGGCGGCGACGTCGCGCAGCACCCGCAGGCAGCCGTCGCTGTCGCCGTTGTGGTCCAGGGCGACGGCGTTGCGCAGTCGGATCCCGGGGGCGGCGAAGGTCTCCTCCGGGATCTCGGCGGCGCTGCCGAGCTGCCGCGCCCGTTCGATGGCGCCGAGGGCGTAGCCGTGGAAGCTGAGGTACGAGTAGGCCATCGCCAGGTCGTGCCAGCCCCACGCGGTGTCCCGGTCGGGGTCCGCCACGGCGCCCAACGCCCGGGCGGCCTTCACCAGGTGGGTGACGCAGCGGTCCAGTGCGCCCTGGTGGTGCGCGGCGAGGGCGGCCAGCGCGTTGAGGTGCCCGAGCAGGTAGGGCTCGGCGAGGTCGCGGACGGCGGTGGAGGCCTCCTCGACGGCCCGGGTGTACTCCGCCGTCCGCCCGAGGTTGATCACCGCGGAGAGGCGCTGCACCAGGGCGTCGGCCCGCGCGTACGGGTCGGTGGTGGTGGCGACGACCCGGTCGAGGATCGCGTACGCCTCGGCGGAGCGGCTGGACTCCTGGAGGGCCCGCGCCCGCGTCAGGGCGTCAACCTGGTCGGTGACCCGGTCGAGCCAACCCACCGCGACCTCCTGTCGGTGTGCGTCCGGACGCATCCGCTCGTGATGTCCAGCGCGACGCCCCATGATTATCTCGTGACCACCGTGCCGCAACACCCGTCCGAAGGGACGAGACGGCAGCGCCCTTCCGTGGCGTTGGCCCGGGCGTCCCGGGCCCTCGCCGACGCCGGTATCGCCTCGCCCCGCGCCGAGGCGGAGCAGTTGGCCGCGTACGTGCTGGCGGTGCCCCGGGGGCGGCTGGCGCTGGCCGACGACCTCACGGCCGACCAGCTCGACCGGTTCGACGAGCTGGTCGCGCGGCGGGCCGGGCGGGAACCCTTGCAGCATCTCACCGGCAGTGCCGGCTTCCGGCACCTGGAACTGGCCGTCGGGCCGGGCGTCTTCGTGCCCCGGCCCGAGACGGAGCTGCTCGCCGGCTGGGGCATCGCGCAGGGCCGGCGCCTGGGCGCCGCGCTGGTGGTGGACCTGTGCAGCGGCTCGGGGGCGATCGCCCTCTCGGTGGCCCAGGAGCTGCCGGCGGCCCGGGTGGTGGCGGTGGAACGGTCGGCGGCGGCGCTGCCCTGGCTGCGGCGCAACGCGGCGGCCCGCGCCGAGGCGGGGGACCGGCCGATCGAGGTGGTGGCGGCGGACGTCACCGCCGCCGACCTGCTCGCCGACCTGGTGGGCCGGGTCGACGTGCTGCTCTGCAACCCGCCGTACGTGCCGTCGGGGGTGGCCGTACCCCCGGAGGTGGGCCGGCACGATCCGGCGAACGCGGTCTTCGGCGGTGGGGACGGCCTGGCGGTGATCCGCCCGGTGATCGCGCGGGCGGCGGCGCTGCTGCGCCCGGGCGGCGTGTTCGGCGTGGAGCACGACGACACGCACGGCACGGCGGTGCCCGACCTGCTCGCCGCGGACGGCCGGTTCGAGGCGGTCGCCGGCCACCTGGACCTGGCCGGACGGCCCCGCTTCGCGACCGCGTCCCGCCGGGCGGACGGCCAGCACGCCGCCGTCGCCGCGACGTGGCAGACTGACTCCTCGTGATGCTCTACGACTGCCGGTCGCCCGCCGACCGGGACCGCGGCATCGCCGCTGCCATCGAGGCGGTCAAGAACGGCGAGCTGGTCGTCCTGCCGACCGACACGGTCTACGGGATCGGCGCGGACGCGTTCACCCCGTACGCGGTCAAGGCCCTGCTGGACGCCAAGGGTGGCCGTCAGGTGCCGCCGCCCGTGCTGATCGGCTCCCGGCACACCCTCGACGGCCTGGTCTACTCGCTGCCCCAGGCGGCCCGGGACCTCGTCGAGGCGTTCTGGCCCGGGGCGCTGACCATCATCGTGGCCCACTCGCCCAGCCTGCGCTGGGACCTCGGCGACTCCTCCGGCACGGTGGCGGTGCGGATGCCGCTGCACCCGGTGGCGCTGGAGGTGCTGCGCGAGACCGGCCCGATGGCGGTCGCCTCGGCCAACAAGACCGGCCAGCCGGCCGCCCTCACCGCCGAGGAGGCCCGCGACCAGCTCTCCTACTCGGTGCGGGCCTACCTGGAGGCCGGGCCGTGCCCGGATCCGGTGCCGAGCACGATCGTGGACCTCACCGGCGAGGTGCCGCAGCTTCTCCGCCAGGGCGCCGTCGGGCTGGAGAAGCTCCGCGACGTGGTGCCCGACATCCTCGTCGGCCAGGGGGTCTGAGTGCCTCCGTTCACCGTGCTGCACGTGTGCATGGGCAACATCTGCCGCTCCCCGATGGCCGAGCGGCTGCTGGCCCTCGCCGTCCGGGAACGGCTGGCCCGCCGCGAGGTCGACCCGGAGCGCGCCGACGAGCTGCTGCACAGCCACAGCGCCGGCACCGGCGGCTGGCACGCCGGCGAGGAGATGAACCCGCCGGCGTCGCGCCAGGTGACCTCCCGGGGCGGCAGCGTCGCCGGCTTCGCCGCGCGCAAGCTGCGGTCGGACCACATCGACGCCGCCGACCTCGTCCTGACCGCCACCGCCGACCAGCAGGAGTACGTGGTGGCGCTGCGTCCCGACGCCGAGGCGCGCACGTTCGTGCTGGGCGAGTTCGGCCGGCTGCTCGCCGGTGTGGACGCCGCCGCGCTGCCGGCGGCCGGGGCGACCCCCGACGCGGTGTACGCGCGCGGCGTGGCCCTGGTGGAGGCCGCCCACGCCGCCCGGCTGGGCACCACCTCGCTGCCCACCGACGATCTCGACGATCCGTGGGGGCGCGGCGACCAGTGCTTCAGCCGGGTCGCCGACGAGATCGAGGAGAGCGTCCACCCCCTCGCCGCGGTGCTCCTGCCGTAACCCGCCCGAGGTACCCGCCCGCGTGAGTTTCCTGCGGGTTTGGGGGAAAGGGGCGGTCCAGAGGGGCTTTCGGGTCATTCTGAGTGGGTCCTGACCGGCTCCTGCGGGGAGAGCTGATGACCCGGGCACGCCTCGACAAAGTGTTCACCGTGCTGCTCGCCGGCTCGCTGGCCGGGCTGGCGCTCGCGGTGGCGGCCCTCCCGGCCGCGCTGGTCTTCGGGATCGGGTTCTCGGCGCTCGCCGCGCCGTACTCGGAGTTGCCGAACACGCTGCGCACGCCGCCCACGCCCCAGCGCTCGAACCTCTACGCCAACGACGGCAAGACGCTGATCACCTCCTTCTACCAGGAGGACCGGGTGGACGTGCCGCTGGCGGAGGTGGCGCCGGTGATGCGGCAGGCGGTCATCGCCGCCGAGGACACCCGGTTCCACGAGCACAGCGGGGTCGACCTGCGCGGCGTGGCGCGGGCCTTCACCGTCAACCGGGGGGCCGGGGAGACCCGGCAGGGCGCGTCCACGCTGACCATGCAGTACGTCCGCAACGTGCTCAGCAACGACCCCCGGCTGAGCGAGCGGCAGCGGGCCGCCGCCACCGAGCTCAGCACCGCGCGCAAGATCCAGGAGATGCGGTACGCACTGGCCCTGGAACGGGAGCTGAGCAAGGACGAGATCCTCGCCCGCTACCTCAACATCGCCTACTTCGGCGCGGGCGCGTACGGGGTGGGCGCCGCGAGCCGCCGCTACTTCTCGAAGCCGCCGGCGGACCTCACCCTGGCCGAGGCGGCGCTGCTGGCCGGCCTGGTCCGCTCCCCGCACACCGACGACCCGATCAACGGCGACGCGGACGCGGCGCTCGCCCGCCGGGCGTACGTGCTGGACCGGCTGGTGGAGTCCGGGCAGGTCCCCGCCGAGGCGGCGGACCGGGCCAGGGCGGAGCAGTTGAAGCTGCGCCCCAGCCAGACGCCGAACGACTGCACGGCGGTGCCGGCGGAGCACAACGACTGGGGCTTCTTCTGCGACTGGTTCACCCGCTGGTGGAACGCCCAGCCGGCGTTCGGCGCGACGGTCGACGAGCGGCAGCTCACGCTGCGCCGGGGCGGGTTCTCCATCGTCTCCTCGCTCGACCCGGCGGTGCAGCGCGCCACCACCGAGCAGGTGCGCCGGATCTACTCGGTGGACGACCGCCGGGCGGCGCCGACGGCGGTGGTCCAGCCCGGCACGGGCCGGGTCCTCGCGATGGCGGTGAACCGCAACTACGGCGTGGCCGACAACCCGGCCGGGCAGAAGAACCACCCGAACACGGTCAACCAGTTGGTCGCCGGGGGCGGGGCGATCGAGGGTTACCAGGCCGGCTCCACGTTCAAGGTCTTCACGATGCTGGCCGCGCTGGAGTCCGGGCTGCCGCTGAGCACGGAGTTCGACGCGCCGGAGCGGATCGTGACCGACTACTCGGCGAGCGGGGCGGCGAGCTGCGACGGGTACTGGTGCCCGCGCAACGCCAGCGACCTGATGGACGGCCGGCACACCATGTGGACCGCCTTCGGCGAGTCGGTCAACACGTACTTCGCCTGGCTGACCGAGCGGGTCGGCGCGGACCGGGTGGTGGAGATGGCCGAGCGGCTCGGCATCGTCTTCCGTGCCGAGGACGACGCGCGGCTGGCCCGCCACGGCGCGCGCGAGTGGGGGCCGTTCACCCTCGGGGTCTCCGCCACCACCCCGCTCGACCTGGCCGGCGCGTACGCCGCCGTGGCGGCCGAGGGCTCGTGGTGCGCGCCGCTGCCGGTCGTCTCGATCGCCGACGCCGCCGGCCGCCCGGTGGCCGCCGCGCGGACGCACTGCCGGCAGGCGGTGGACCCGGACGTGGCCCGGGCGGCGGCCGACGCGGCCCGCTGCGTGGTCGGCGACCAGTCGATGTACCGGGAGTGCGACGGCGGCACCGCGGAGGGGCTGCGTCGGCAGCTCGGCCGGCCGGTGGCGGGCAAGACGGGCAGCTCGGACGGGTACGCGACGGAGACCGTGGTCGCTTTCACCCCGCAGTTGGCGGTCGCCTCGATCGCCGCGAACCCCGACGACCCGCGCGACGCGGTGGGCCAGCGGGTGCAGGGGCAGCTGGTCGAGGCGGTGGGGGAGGTGCTCGCCTTCGCGCTGCGCGACGAGCCCGTCCGCGACTTCGTGCCGCCCAGCGAGGAGACCGCCTTCCGGCTCACCGGCGCCCGCGCCGGCAACTGAGACCGGCGGGCCGCAGGGGCGCGGGCGGCTCAGCGGCGCGGGGGCGCGGCCACGGGCCGGCGGGCCGCCTGCTCGGCCTGGCGGGCGATGTTGCGGGCCATCCCGCCGAAGACCACCGCGTGGAAGGGCGCCACCGCGCCCCAGTACGCGTGCCCGGGCAGCCCGCGCGGCAGGAACACCGCCCGCTGCTGGTAGCGGCTGCCCTCGCCGTCCACCCGGAGCACCCGCATCTCCAGCCAGGCCCGGCCCGGCAGCCGCATCTCGGCGCGCAGCCGCAGCAGCTCGCCGGGCACGATCTCCTCCACCCGCCAGAAGTCCAGCGCCTCGCCGACCTGGAGGCGGTGCGGGTCGCGCCGGCCCCGGCGCAGTCCCACGCCGCCGATCAGCCGGTCCAGCCAGCCGCGGACCGACCAGGCCAGCGGGAACGAGTACCAGCCGTGCTCCCCGCCGACGCCCTCGACGACCCGCCACAGCTCCTCCGGCGGTGCGTGCACCGCCCGCTCGCGGAGGTCGGTGTAGGCGGTCCCGCCGGACCACTCCGGGTCGCTGGGCAGCGGCTCGGCCGGCGCGTCGGGGCCGCTCGCGGTCGACCAGCGGGTCTCCACCTCGCCGTCGCGGACCTTCGCCAGGGCCGCCGCGACCGCCTGGTCGAAGCCGGTCAGCCCCTCCGGCGGGTCGGGCACGTACGCGGCGATGTCGTGCTCGTGGGCGACGGCCTCGTGGACCAGGCTCTCCACCAGCGGTCGGGCGATCGCGTTCGGCACCGGCGTGACGAGCCCGACCCAGTGCGAGGAGAGCGACGGCGTCAGCGGTCGCACCGGCACGATGGTCCGCCGGCGCAGCCCGGCCACCCGCGCGTACCGCTGCATCATGTCCTGGAAGGTGAGGATGTCCGGCCCGCCGATGTCGAAGGCGCGGTTGACCTCCGGCGGCAGGTGCGCGCAGCCGGCCAGGTAGCGCAGCACGTCCCGGACGGCGATCGGCTGGATCCGGTTGCGGACCCAGCGGGGGGTGACCATGGCCGGCAGCCGCTCGGTCAGGTAGCGCAGCATCTCGAACGAGGCCGACCCGGACCCGATGATCACCGCGGCCCGCAGCACCGCCGTCGGCACCCCGCTGTCGAGCAGGATCCGCCCCACCTCGGCCCGGGAGCGCAGGTGCGCCGACGGGACCTCCCGGTCCGCCGCCGGCTCCGGCCCGCCCAGGTAGACGATCCGGCGTACGCCCGCGGCGCGCGCGGCCTCGGCGAACCGGGTGGCGGCCTCCCGGTCGGCGGCCTCGAAGCCGGCCTGGCCGAGCGAGTGCACCAGGTAGTAGGCGACGTCCACGCCCGCGAACGCGGCGGGCAGCGTCTCCGGCCTGCGCAGGTCGCCCTCGACGATCTCCGTCTGCGCCGCCCACGGCACGTCCCGCAGCCGTCCCGCCTTGCGGGCGAGGCAGCGCACCGTGTGCCCCTCGGCCAGCAGCCGGGGCGTCAGCCGCCCGCCGATGTAACCTGTTGCTCCCGTGACCAGGCATCTCACGGTCTCCAGTGTGCGGCCCAATAGACTCTGGCGTCGTGGCTACTGAGACGAGCACCTTCTGGGGGCCGGACTTCGACCAGCTCCGCGCGACCGACCCGGAGATCGCCGGGGTGGTGCTCGGCGAGCTGGACCGGCTCCGGGGCGGCCTGCAACTGATCGCCAGTGAGAACCTCACCTCGCCGGCGGTGCTGGCCGCGCTCGGCTCGACCCTGACCAACAAGTACGCCGAGGGCTACCCGGGCCGGCGCTACTACGGCGGCTGCGCCGAGGTCGACCGGGCCGAGGAGATCGGCATCGCGCGGGCGAAGGAGCTCTTCGGCGCCGAGCACGCCAACCTCCAGCCGCACTCGGGGGCGAGCGCCAACCTGGCCGCGTACGCGGCGCTGGTCCAGCCGGGGGACACGGTGCTCGCCATGGACCTGCCGCACGGCGGCCACCTCACCCACGGCAGCCGGGTCAACTTCTCCGGCAAATGGTTCCACACGGTCGGCTACACGGTCCGGCGCGACACCGAGCTGATCGACTACGACGAGGTACGCGACCTGGCCCTCGCGCACCGGCCCAAGATGATCATCTGTGGCGCGACGGCTTACCCGCGGTTGATCGACTTCGCGCGGTTCCGCGAGATCGCCGACGAGGTCGGGGCGTACCTGATGGTCGACGCCGCGCACTTCATCGGGCTGGTCGCCGGGAAGGCCGTCCCGTCGCCGGTGCCGCACGCCGACGTCGTCTGCCTCACCACGCACAAGGTGCTGCGCGGGCCGCGCGGCGGCATGATCCTGTGCCGGGAGTCGCTGGCCCAGCGCATCGACAAGGCGGTCTTCCCGTTCACCCAGGGCGGCCCGCTGATGCACGCCGTCGCCGCCAAGGCGGTCGCGCTGCGCGAGGCCGCCCAGCCCGAGTTCCGGGCCTACGCCGAGCGCGTGGTGGCGAACGCGCGGGTGCTCGCCGCGGGGCTGGCCGACGAGGGGATGCGCCCGGTCTCCGGGGGCACCGACACCCACCTCGCCCTTGTCGACCTGCGCGAGGTCGGGGTCACCGGCGCGGACGCCGAGGCGCGCTGCGACGCCGCCGGCATCACCCTGAACAAGAACGCGATCCCGTACGACCCGCAGAAGCCGATGGTCGCCTCGGGCATCCGGGTGGGCACCCCGAGCGTCACCACCCAGGGCATGCGCGAGCCGGAGATGCGCCAGGTCGCCTCGCTGATCGCCCGCGCCGTGCGCACCGATCCGGCCGCCCCCGGGGGCGCCGACACCCTTGCCGCGCTCGCCGGCGAGGTCGCCGAGCTGGTCGCCGCCTTCCCGGCGTACCCCCGATGAGCGAGCCGCGCGCGGGCGAGCCGGGCGCCATCCGGTCCCGGCTGCCGCACCTGCGCCTGCCGCTGCTGGCCTGCGCGGTGCTCGCGCTGGTCGGGGTCCCGGCCGCGGCGGTGCTGCGGGGCGGCACCGGCGCGGCCGGGGTGGCCGCCGGGATCGCGCTGGTCGTCGTCAGCTACCTGGTCTCCGGCCTCTCGGTGGCCTGGGCCGACGCCGTCAACCCTCGGATGATCATGTCGGTGGGGCTGGTCACCTACGCCACGAAGATCGTGGTGCTCGGGGTGGCGATGGCCGCCGTGGCGGCCACCGGCTGGCCCGGCCTGCCGGACATGGGGGTGGCCATCATCGCGGCCGTGGTGGTCTGGACGGGCGCCCACCTGGGCTGGGCCATGCGTACGCCGCTGCCCACGTTCGAGCGACGCGGTGAGTGAGCGTTCTGTCGGATCTGCGTCCGGCATTTCGGGCTGCCGCGGCGGGCCGCACGGGAGTAACCTGACCAACGACTTTCGCGCCCGCGCCATGGCCCGCACGCTGTTCGCAGTGTGGGGGGTGCCGCACACTCCCGCGCGTCCCTGCTGATATTGTTCGCCACGTCATGGCCGAAGACCCACACCCCCGCAGGTCCGACGACCCTTCGTCGGAAGGCGCGGCAGGTGCCGTTCTGGGCTACCTACTCGCCGGCATCGTGGTGTGGGGCTTCCTCGGGTGGTTGGCGGAGCGTTTTCTCGATCTGCGAACCGGCGTCGGGGTCGCCCTCGGCATGATCTTCGGCGCGGCCGGAGCGATTTACCTGATCATGAAGAGGCTCAGTGCTTGAGTGCCGGCACGCGCGGGTCTGTCGAGTGCGGAGGATGACACGGTGAGTGGACAGCTCGTCGCCGCAGAGGGGCTTCCCTGGCCCCCCAGCGTCGGAGATTTCTACCCGCCGGACGTGGCTGGCCCCTGGGTCACCAAGTTCGGGATCATGGTCTGGCTCGCGGTCGCGTTGCTGATCATCTTCTTCATGGTCGCCTACCGGAAGCCCAAGCTGGTCCCCGGTAAGGCCCAGTGGTACGCGGAGTCGGTCTACGGCCTGGTCCGGGACAACATCGCCCGCGAGCAGATGGGCAACGCGGGCATCCGCTTCGCGCCCTACTTCACGGTGCTGTTCAGCTTCATCGTGCTGACCAACCTCTTCGCCATCGTGCCCGGGTTGCAGATCTCGCCGAACTCGCACATCGCGTTCCCCATCGTGCTCGCCGCGATCTCCTACGTGATGTACCTCTACATCGGCGCCCGCAAGCACGGCCTCGGCAAGTACCTCAAGATGAGCCTGATCATCCCGAACGTGCCGTGGCCCATGCACATCCTGCTGATCCCGATCGAGTTCATGCAGACGTTCATCGTCCGCCCCGTCACGCTGGCCCTGCGGCTCTTCGCGAACCTGTTCGCCGGCCACCTGCTGCTGCTGGTCTTCACCATCGGCGGCTTCGTGATGCTCAACTCGAGCAGCCTGTTCATCCAGGTGACCTCGGTCTTCTCCTTCCTGATGGCGATCGTGATGGCCTTCTTCGAGGTGCTGGTCGCCGTCCTGCAGGCCTACGTCTTCGTCACGCTGAGCGCGAACTACATCGGAAGTTCGCTCGCCGACGAGCACTGATCGGGCTCGGCGGGCCACCCGGCCCGACCAAGCTTCTGGTACCGACCCGCGTACGCGTGAAACCTCACGCGTCGAACAGGAGGAATACCCGCAATGACTGTTCTTGCCGAGATCGGCGGTAGCGTCAACACCATCGGCTACGGCCTCGCCGCCATCGGCCCCGGTATCGGTGTCGCCCTGGTCTTCGCGGCCTACATCCAGTCGAGCGCGCGCCAGCCGGAGTCCGCCGGCTACAACCGCACCTGGCTGATCCTGGGCTTCGCCCTGGTCGAGGCGCTCGCGCTGTTCGGCCTGGTGCTCGCCTTCGCTGTCGGCGGCTGACGAAAGCTCTCTCCCGACCCGGAGGTCTGACATGTTCATCGCCGCAGAAGGTGTGGAGCACAACCCGATCCTGCCCATCTGGCAGGAGATGGTCGTCGGGACCATCGCCTTCGCCCTGCTCTGCTTCGTCCTGCTGAAGTTCGTCATGCCCCGCATGGAGGCGATGTACCAGGCGCGGGTCGACGCGATCGAGGGTGGCCTCAAGCGGGCCGAGGCCGCCCAGGCCGAGGCGAACCAGGTGCTCGAGCAGTACCGGGCCCAGCTCGCCGAGGTGCGTACCGAGGCGGCCCGGATCCGGGACGACGCCCGGGCCGACGCCGAGGGCATCCGCCAGGACATCCTCGCCAAGGCGCGGGAGGAGTCCGACCGGATCATCGCCGCGGGCAAGGAGCAGCTCGCCGCCGAGCGCGCCACCATCGTGCGCGAGCTGCGCACCGAGGTCGGCACGATCGCGGTCGACCTGGCCAGCAAGATCGTCGGGGAGTCCCTCGCCGACGAGGCGCGCCGCAAGGGCACCGTCGACCGGTTCCTGAGCAACCTCGAGAGCGCGGGGGCCCGCTGATGCAGGCCGCCAGCCGGGAGTCGTACAAGGTCGCGGCCGAGCGCCTCGACGCGTACGTCCGCGGTGCGGAGCCGTCGGCGGTGGCCACCACCGCCGACGCCATCCTCTCCGTCGCCAACCTGCTGCGGCGCGAGCCGCGGCTGCGCCGGGCGCTCTCCGACCCGGCCCGCACCGGTGCCGACCGTGCCGGGCTGCTCGGCGAGCTGCTGCGCGGCAAGGTCGACGCCGAGGCGCTGGACCTGATCGCCTCGCTGGTCTCCGGCCGCTGGTCGGCGCCCTCGGAGCTGCTCGACGCCGCCGAGCGGCTGGGCGTCGACGCTCTCCTGGCGGGTGCCGACTCCGCGGGCGAGCTGGGCGAGGTCGAGGACGAGCTGTTCCGCTTCGGGCAGGTCGTCGCCGGTTCGCCGGGGCTGTCCAGCGCGCTCTCCGACCCGACCGTCCCGGCCGAGCGGCGGGCCACGCTGGTCGACCAGCTGCTCGCCGGCAAGGCCCGGCCGGTCACCGGCTACCTCGTCGGGGTCGCGCTCGCCGGGTTCGGTGGACGCAACTTCGCCGGGGCGCTCACCCGGCTGGTCGAGCTGGCCGCCGACCGGCGGGACCGGCAGGTGGCGTACGTGACCGCCGCGGCCCCGTTGAGTGAAGAGGACGAGCGCCGGCTGGGCGCGAGTCTCTCCGCGATATACGGTCGGGAGGTCTCCGTCAAGCAGACGGTGGACCCCTCGGTTCTCGGTGGCGTGAGCGTGCGGGTCGGTTCCGACCTGTACGACGGCACCGTCCTGCGCCGCCTCAACGAGAGCCGCAACGCGCTCGCGAAGCGCTGAGGCGGCACCCCCGCTCAGCGCCTGTGAATAGACGCCATTCGGACCGGTCGGTACTAGGTATCCCGGGCCCCTGATACTTAAGGAAGCAGAGGATGGCCGAGCTGACCATCTCGACGGAGGAGATCCGCGGCGCCCTGGAGCGCTACGTCTCCTCCTACTCGTCCGAACTCTCCCGCGAGGAGGTCGGCACCGTCGCCGACACCGGCGACGGCATCGCCCACGTCGAGGGCCTCCCCTCGACCATGACCAACGAGCTCCTGGAGTTCGAGGACGGCACGCTGGGTGTGGCGCTGAACCTCGACGTCCGGGAGATCGGTGTCGTCGTTCTCGGTGACTCCGCCAAGCTCGAAGAGGGCCAGCGCGTCAAGCGCACCGGGCGGGTGCTCTCCGTGCCGGTCGGCGACGCCTTCCTCGGCCGCGTGGTCAACGCGCTCGGCCAGCCGATCGACGGCCTCGGCGACATCGCCAACGAGGGCTTCCGCGAGCTGGAGCTCCAGGCCCCGAACGTGATGGCCCGGCAGTCCGTCGACGAGCCGCTGCAGACCGGCCTCAAGGCCGTCGACGCCATGACCCCGATCGGCCGTGGCCAGCGTCAGCTGATCATCGGCGACCGGAAGACCGGCAAGACCACCGTCGCGCTGGACACCATCCTCAACCAGCGGGACAACTGGCGCTCCGGCGACCCGAAGAAGCAGGTCCGCTGCATCTACGTCGCCATCGGCCAGAAGGCCTCCACGATCGCCTCGATCAAGGGCGTCCTGGAGGAGGCGGGCGCGATGGAATACACCACCATCGTCGCCTCCCCGGCCTCCGACCCGGCCGGCTTCAAGTACCTCGCCCCCTACACCGGCTCGTCCATCGGGCAGCACTGGATGTACGGCGGCAAGCACGTCCTCATCGTCTTCGACGACCTGAGCAAGCAGGCCGAGGCGTACCGCGCCGTGTCCCTGCTGCTGCGTCGCCCGCCGGGCCGCGAGGCGTACCCGGGTGACGTCTTCTACCTGCACTCCCGCCTGCTGGAGCGCTGCGCGAAGCTCTCCGACGAGCTGGGCGGCGGCTCGATGACCGGCCTGCCGATCATCGAGACGAAGGCCAACGACATCTCCGCCTTCATCCCGACCAACGTCATCTCCATCACCGATGGCCAGATCTTCCTCGAGACCGACCTGTTCAACCAGGGCGTCCGGCCGGCCATCAACGTCGGCACCTCGGTCTCCCGGGTCGGTGGCGCCGCGCAGGTGAAGCCGATGAAGAAGGTCGCCGGCTCGCTGCGGCTCAACCTGGCCCAGTTCCGCGAGCTGGAGGCGTTCGCCGCCTTCGCCTCCGACCTGGACAAGACCTCCCGCGCCCAGCTGGACCGCGGTTCCCGCCTGGTCGAGCTGCTCAAGCAGGCGAACTACTCGCCGTACCCGGTGCAGGAGCAGGTCGTCTCGGTCTGGGCCGGCACCGAGGGCAAGCTGGACGACGTCCCGGTCGGCGAGATCCGGCGCTTCGAGTCGGAGTTCCTCCAGTACCTCCGGCACAAGCACGAGGGTGTCCTGGCGAGCATCGCCGACCACCAGTGGAACGACGACATCATCAACTCCCTGGACTCCGCCATCACCGAGTTCAAGCAGGTCTTCCTCGGCAAGGAGGACGAGCGGCGGATCAACGACGCGCCGGCCGCGCCGCTGGAGGGCGAGCAGGACCGCGAGACGGTGAGCCGCTACCGCGACGGCACGGGTGACCGCCCGGCCGAGAACCGGTAAGGGCTGATTCATGGCGGCCCAGGTTCGCGTTCTTCGTCAGCGGATCCGCTCGGCGAAGGGGATGAAGAAGATCACCAAGGCGATGGAGCTCGTGGCGACGAGCCGCATCGCCAAGGCCCAGGCCCGGGTGGCGGCGTCCCTGCCGTACGCCCAGGCGGTCACCGGCGTGCTCACGGCGCTGGCGTCCAACGCGCGGATCGACCACCCGCTGCTCACCCCGCGCGAGCGGGTGCGGCGGGCGGGCGTCCTGTTGGTCACCTCCGACCGCGGCCTCGCCGGCGGTTACAGCTCCAACGCCATCAAGATGGCCGAGTCGCTGATCGCCCGGCTGCGCGCCGACGGCAAGGAGCCGGTGCTCTACGTCATCGGGCGCAAGGGTGTCGGGTTCTTCCGGTTCCGTGACCGGCCGATCGAGGCCAACTGGACCGGGTTCTCGGAGCAGCCGACCTTCGCCGACGCCCGCGCCGTCGGCGAGACGCTGATCAAGGCGTTCACCGCCGGCGCGGACGACGTCGACGGCGGCGCCGGTGCGGACGGGGTGCTCGGCGTCGACGAGCTGCACATCGTCTACACCGAGTTCCACTCCCTGATGACCCAGACCCCGGTCGCCCGGATCATGGGCCCCATGCAGGTGGAGGACCGGCCCCGGTCCGAGGGTGCGCTGCCGGCCTACGAGTTCGAGCCGGACGCGGAGGCGCTGCTCGACGCGCTGCTGCCGAAGTACATCAACACGCGGATCTACGCGGCGTTGCTGGAGTCGGCGGCGAGCGAGTCGGCGGCCCGTCGGCGGGCGATGAAGAGCGCCACCGACAACGCCGAAGAGATGATCGAGAAGTACACGCGTGAGATGAACTCGGCCCGCCAGGCCGGGATCACCCAGGAGATCAGCGAGATCGTCGGCGGCGCTAACGCGCTGGCCGCGTCGGGAAGTGAAGTGTGATGACTGCCCCAGTAGAGACCAAGACGGCCACGGGTCGCGTGGTCCGGGTCATCGGCCCGGTCGTCGACGCCGAGTTCCCGCGCGACGTCATGCCGGCCCTGTTCAACGCCCTGCACGTGGACGTGACGCTCTCGGGCGGCGAGAAGACGCTGACCCTGGAGGTCGCCCAGCACCTGGGTGACAACATGGTCCGCGCCATCTCGATGCAGCCGACCGACGGTCTGGTCCGTGGCACCGAGGTGCGCGACTCCGGCTCGCCGATCACCGTTCCGGTGGGCGACACGGTCAAGGGCCACGTGTTCAACGCGATCGGCGAGTGCCTCAACCTCACCGAGGGCGAGACGCTCCAGCCCGACGACCACTGGGGCATCCACCGCAAGGCTCCGGCCTTCGCGGACCTGGAGCCGAAGACCGAGATGCTGGAGACCGGCATCAAGGTCATCGACCTGCTCGCCCCGTACGTCAAGGGCGGCAAGATCGGCCTGTTCGGCGGTGCCGGCGTCGGCAAGACGGTGCTCATCCAGGAGATGATCACCCGTGTGGCCCGGAACTTCGGTGGTACCTCGGTCTTCGCCGGCGTGGGTGAGCGCACCCGCGAGGGCAACGACCTCATCGCCGAGATGACCGAGTCCGGCGTCATCGACAAGACCGCGCTGGTCTACGGCCAGATGGACGAGCCGCCGGGCACCCGGCTGCGGGTCGCCCTGTCGGCGCTGACGATGGCGGAGTACTTCCGCGACGTGAAGAAGCAGGAGGTGCTGCTCTTCATCGACAACATCTTCCGCTTCACCCAGGCCGGTTCCGAGGTCTCCACCCTGCTCGGCCGCATGCCGAGCGCGGTGGGCTACCAGCCGACCCTGGCCGACGAGATGGGCGAGCTCCAGGAGCGGATCACCTCCGTCCGGGGCCAGGCCATCACCTCGATGCAGGCGATCTACGTGCCGGCGGACGACTACACCGACCCCGCCCCGGCCACCACGTTCGCCCACCTCGACGCGACCACCAACCTGGAGCGGTCGATCTCCGACAAGGGCATCTACCCGGCCGTGGACCCGCTGGCGTCCTCGTCCCGGATCCTCGCCCCGGAGTTCGTCGGCGCCGAGCACTTCGCGGTCGCCACCGAGGTGAAGCGGATCCTGCAGAAGTACAAGGACCTGCAGGACATCATCGCCATCCTCGGTATCGAGGAGCTCTCCGAGGAAGACAAGATCACCGTGCAGCGCGCGCGGCGCATCGAGCGCTTCCTGTCGCAGAACACCTACGCGGCGGAGCAGTTCACCGGCGTGCCGGGCTCGACGGTCCCGATCCAGGAGACCATCGAGGCCTTCAGGAAGATCAGCGAGGGCGAGTACGACCACTTCCCCGAGCAGGCCTTCTTCATGTGCGGCGGTCTCGAGGACCTGGAGCGCAAGGCAGCCGAGCTCATGAAGAGCTGACCTGTCGGTCCTGACGAAAGGCCGCCCCGGCATTGCCGGGGCGGCCTTTCGTCCGTTTCCGGATCCGATGATCGCCGCTGCCCGGTTACGCGTGGTCGGCGATCATGCCGTACGCGAGGTACCGTCGATCCGCCCACCCACCGCGTGGGCGTCGATCCGCAACGAATCGGCCGCATGCGCCCGTCTCCTGATCGTGGGCGTGACGAACGGAGATGATCGTGGGTAAGGCCGACAAGGGCGGCGGCAAGCCGTCCAGGTGGTCGGGGGTGCCACGCTGGGCCCGGGTCTGCACCGTGTTCGGTGCCGTCCTGATGCTGCTCAGCGGGGCCGTGCTGGTCGGTGCCGAGGCGCTGATGGCCCGTTACGAGGGGGCCGTCGGCAAGGCCGACCTCTTCGGCGACCAGGCCGCCGGGGCGAAGGAGCGCAAGAGCGACATCAAGGGGCCGCTCAACATCCTGCTGGTGGGCATCGACCCGCGCAACCCCGAGATGCCGCCGCTGGCCGACTCGGTCATGGTGCTGCACGTGCCGGCGGAGCTGGACCGGGCCTACCTCTTCTCGATGCCGCGTGACCTCATCGTGGAGATCCCCGAGTTCAGCCGGGCGGAGTTCAACGGCGGCACCGACCGGCTCAACGCGGCGATGTCGTACGGCAGCCGGGTGCCCGGCGGCAACCCGGACGCGGCCCGCGGCTTCGAGCTGCTGGCGACGACGGTGCAGAACGTCACCGGCATCACGCGCTTCGACGCCGGCGCGATCATCAACTTCAACGGCTTCAAGAAGATCGTCGACGCGATGGGCGGCGTCGACATGTACATCGAGCGCGAGGTGCGCTCCGAGCACCGCGAGCCGGACGGCAAGCACCGCAAGGGCAACCCCAACGGCGAGGGCTACGTCGGCCCGCAGGCGGTCTACAAGAAGGGCAACCAGCACCTCAGCGGCTGGCAGGCGCTCGACTACGTCCGTCAGCGCTACCCGAAGAACGGCGTCCCGGACGGCGACTACGGGCGGCAGCGGCACCAGCAGCAGTTCGTCAAGGCCATGGCCGGTCAGGCGCTCAGCGCCGACGTGGTCAACAACCCGGTCAAGCTGGACCGGGTGCTGCGCGCGGCCGGGCAGTCGCTGATCTTCAGCGGCCGGGGCCACGGCGTGGTCGACTTCGGCCTGGCGCTCAAGGACATCCGCCCGGAGACGATCCAGATGATCAAGCTGCCGGGTGGCTCGGTCATCGAGAACGGCGAATACCGGGGCGAGAAGTTCCAGCCCGCCGTGGACGACTTCTTCGCCGCGCTGCAGAAGGGGCAGCTCGACGCGTTCCTGGTGGAGCATCCCGACTTCCAGAACAAGGCGAAGTAGTCGTGGCGCAGGTCTCGCCACCCGCGTTGGGGGCGGGTCTGCGGCACGACTAGACTTTCGACAATCCGCCGCCGCAGCAAGGAGACAGCGTGGCAAAGCAGCTTCACGTCGAGCTCGTAGCCGTCGAGGAGAAGGTCTGGTCCGGCGAGGCCGAGATGGTCGTCGCCCGCACGACCGAGGGCGAGCTGGGTGTGCTGGCGGGGCACGCGCCCCTGCTCGGCCAGCTTGCCGAGCCCGGCGAGGTGCGCATCAAGCTTCCCGGCGGCGAGCAGGTCTCCTACGAGGTGGCCGGCGGCTTCCTGTCGGTGACCGCCGAGGGCGTCACCGTCCTGGCCGAGAGCGCCACCCCGGTCTCCGCCGCGCAGAGCCGCTGAGCCGAAGCGTCGATGGAGATCGTCGAGGGGATCGGAATCGGCGTCGCCGTCATCCTCGGCGCACTCCTGATCCTCTTCGCCCGGCGGGCTGTCGTCACCCGTAGCGGTGGCATCATCCGGCTCGGCGTCCGGACCTCCACGATGCTCGACGGCCGAGGCTGGTCTCCCGGCTTCGGCCGCTTCGTCGGCGACGAACTCCGCTGGTACCGGCTGTTCAGCTTCGCCATCCGGCCCGCCCGGGTGCTCTCCCGCGAACAGCTTGCCGTCGAACGACGGCGGCTGCCCGAGGGGCAGGAGCGCCTCTCGATGCCCGCCGACTGGGTCATCCTCCGCTGTACGAGTGACCACGCCCCGGTGGAGATCGCCATGGCCCGGTCCACCGTCACCGGATTCCTCTCCTGGCTCGAGGCCGCCCCTCCGGGGGCGGTCTCGCCGCGTCTGGCCTCCCAGGACTGGCCCGCCGCCTGATCAGGTGCCGTCGCACTGCCCACGGTTCGGCGCACTTTTACACCCTGCACCATTACCGGTTTCGTCAGGTGCCCGCTGAACTACTCGGGTGGCGACGCGACCAGTTCGATTTCGTACCCCTGGTCATCAGTGAGATAGGCGGCGTACGTGTCGGGACCGCCGGCGTGCGGATGGCGGTCGGGGAAGAGCAATGACCAGCCGTACGCCGGCGCGGCCTCGACCAGCCGGTCCACGGCGGCGGGCGGGCCGGCGTGGAAGGCCAGGTGGTTCAGGCCGGGGGCCAGCCGGTCGTGCCGCCGCCCGCGCAGCGCCTGCGACTGCTCCAGCACCAGGTACGTCGGGCCGAGCCGCCAGGAGCGGCCGTCCGGCCACTCCTGGAACGGCTTCCAGCCCAGCTCGCCGAGCAGCCAGCCCCAGCAGAGTGTGGCGGCGTTCAGATCGGGCACCCAGACCTCGACGTGATGCAGCGTGCCCACCGGGTTCTCCGACGGGCACGAGGGACGCGTGGTCAGCGGTTGCCGCCCGGCACCCATAGCACATCTCCGTCCGGATTTGCCGTTCTTGACAGGATAAAGAGCAGATCCGATAGCCGGTTGAGATACTTTGCCGGGAGCGAGCTGGTCCGCTCGGGGTCGTGCGCGACCAGGGCCCACGCCGCCCGCTCGGCGCGTCGGGCGACCGTCCGCGCCACGTGCAGCAGCGCCGCACCCGCGGTGCCGCCGGGGAGGATGAAGGAGTCGAGCTTGCTCAGGCGTGCGTTGTACTCGTCGCACCAGCCCTCCAGTCGCTCGACGTACGCCTCGGTGACCCGCAGCGGCGGGTACTTCGGATCGGGTTCGACCGGGGTGGCCAGGTCGGCGCCCACGTCGAACATGTCGTTCTGGATCGACGCCAGGACGGCCCGCAGTTCCTCGTCGAGTTGTCCCAGGGCGAGCGCCACGCCGATCGCGGCGTTGCACTCGTCGACGTCCGCGTACGCGGAGATGCGCGGATCGGTCTTCGGCACCTGCTCGTTGTTGCTCAGCCTGGTCATGCCGGCATCGCCGGCCTTGGTGTAGATGCGCGTGAGGTGGACGGCCATGACGCACAGCCTACGGATACCGGACCTGACGATCCCGGAGCGGCCGGGCGGCACCGCCGTCCGAGCGGCCGGGGGCCCCGGCGACGCCGGTGACCCGGCGGTCCACGACCTCGACGTCATCCGGGTGCGCGGCGACGCGCGCCTGGCCGGCTCGGTGCACGTCGTGGGAGCCAAGAACTCGGCGCTGAAGCTGATGGCCGCCGCGCTGCTCGCGCCGGGCCGCAGCGTCATCACCAACGTGCCGCGCATCACCGACATCGCGATCATGGGCGAGGTGCTCCGCCGGCTCGGCTGCGGCGTCCGGTTCGACGCCGACGACCCGGTCGACCCGATGGTCGCGTACGGCGGGGTGGCCCGCTCCCGGTCGGTCGTCATCGACGTGCCCGAGCAGCCCGGCGCGGAGGCGGACTACGACCTCGTACGCCGGCTGCGCGCCTCGATCTGCGTGCTGGGCCCCCTGCTGGCCCGCCGGGGCCACGTGCGGGTGGCCCACCCGGGCGGCGACGCCATCGGCTCGCGGGGCCTGGACATGCACGTCTCCGGGCTGACCCGGATGGGCGCCGAGATCTCGGGGGAGCACGGCTTCGTGATCGCGTCGGCGCCGCACGGGCTGCACGGTGCGGAGATCGTGCTCGACTTCCCCAGCGTCGGGGCGACCGAGAACCTGGTGATGGCGGCGGTGCTGGCCCGGGGGTCGAGCGTCATCGACAACGCCGCCCGGGAGCCGGAGATCGTCGACATCTGCACGATGCTGAACCAGATGGGTGCCCGGATCTCCGGCGCCGGCACCTCCACCCTGCACATCGAGGGGGTGCCGGGGCTGCGGCCGGTGCGGCACGCGACGGTGGGGGACCGGATCGTCGCCGGTACCTGGGCGTTCGGCGCGGCGATGACCCGGGGGGACGTCACCGTGACCGGGGTGGAGCCGGCGTTCCTGGAGGTGGCGCTCGACAAGCTGGTCTCCGCCGGGGGCCTGGTGGAGACCCGGGGCGACGCGTTCCGGATCCGGATGGACGACCGGCCGACGGCGGTGGACGTCGTGACGCTGCCGTACCCGGGCTTCGCCACCGACCTGCTGCCGATGGCGATCGGGCTGGCGGCGGTCAGCGACGGGGCCTCCCTGATCACCGAGAACATCTTCGACGGCCGGTTCATGTTCGCCAACGAGATGATGCGGCTGGGCGCGGACATCAAGACCGACGGCCACCACGCGGTGGTCCGGGGCCGGGACCGGCTCTCCGGCGCGCCCGTGCGCGCCACCGACATCCGGGCCGGCGCCGGGTTGATCATCGCCGGGCTCTGCGCGGAGGGGGTCACCGAGGTCTCCCACGTGCACCACGTGGACCGGGGCTACCCGGACTTCGCGGCCGACCTGCGCGCGCTCGGGGTCGAGGTGGAGCGGGGCACCGCACCGGAGGAACCGGACCTGAGCATCTGAGCCCGCCGCGCCCGAGCGGCACCTCGCCCTCCGGGGCCGACGGCCCCCGTCGGGGCCGCGCACGTGGGAGGGCGTCTGCCGGCATCTGGAGGGTCCATCCCGCCCGGCCGCCTTAGCATCCGTTCAGGCTCGCCGACTAGGGTGCTGGCAGACACTCAATCAGGCGAGGGAGAAGCAGATGGCGGGTCGACTCGCGGTCGTCGGGGCCGGGCTGATGGGCTCGGGCATCGCCCAGGTGGCGGCGCAGGCGGGCTGGCAGGTGACGCTGCGGGACCTGGACGACGCGGCCACCGGGCGGGGCATGGACGGCATCCGGAAGTCGCTGACCAGGTTCGCCGAGAAGGGCAGGATCGAGGCGTCCGAGGTCGAGGCGGCGCTGGGCCGGATCACCCCCACCACCGACCTGGAGGCGGCGGCCGACGCGGACATCGTGGTCGAGGCGGTCTTCGAACGGCTGGAGATCAAGCACGAGGTGTTCCGCGCGCTGGACAAGATCTGCAAGGCCGACGCGGTGCTCGCGACCAACACCTCGGCCATCCCGGTGACGCAGATCGCCGCGGTGACCGAGCGCCCGGAGGCGGTCGTCGGCACCCACTTCTTCTCGCCGGTGCCGATGATGAAGCTCTGTGAGCTGGTGCGCGGCTACAAGACCAGCGACGAGACCCTGGCCGCGGCGAAGTCGTTCGCCGAGGAGATCGGCAAGACGGTCGTGGTGGTCAACCGGGACATCGCGGGCTTCGTCACCACCCGGCTGATCGCGGCCCTGGTCGTCGAGGCGGTCAAGCTCGTCGAGTCGGGCGTGGTGTCGGCCGAGGACCTGGACACCGCCTGCCGCCTCGGCTTCGGCCACGCCATGGGCCCGCTGGCCACCACGGACCTGACCGGCGTGGACGTGTTGCTGCACGCCTCGAAGAACATCTACACCGACACGGCGGACGAGAAGTTCTTCCCGCCGGAGCTGCTCCAGCGCATGGTCACCGCCGGGGACCTGGGCCGCAAGAGCGGCAAGGGCTTCTACACGTACTGACGGGCAGCCGGGGCGACGTCCCCGGCCGCTCAGCGGACCGCCTCCACCGGCACGGGGGCGGTCCGTCGCAGCCCGGCGGTGAGCACGAGCGTGGCCGCCAGCGCCGCCGTGGCGAGCAGCGCGACGGCCCGGCCCGCCGGGACCAGGTCCGCGACCGTGCCGGCGAGCACGGCACACAGCGCCTGCGCGGCCATCATCCCGTTGTGGTGCAGGCCCAGCACCTGGCCCCGGAACTCGGTGGGTGAGTGGGCGATCAGGCGCTCCTGCAACGGCAACCCGGCGGCGAAGCCCACCGAGGTGACGACCGCGACCAGCATGGCCAGCGGCAGCGCCGGCGACAGCGCGAAGGCCAGGTAGGGCAGGACGAGCAGCAGCCGCAGGGCGGGGACCAGCCGGTTGCGCCGGGCCGGGGGCAGGAACCGTCCCACCACGACGTCGCCCGCCAGCATGCCGAGGGCCGCGGCGGCGTAGAGGAAGCCGGCGCGGTCCCCGGCGTACGGCACGAACAGCGCCTCGCAGCCGACGACCAGGCCGGGCGGCAGCCACAGGTTGAGCAGGAGCGAGCGGCGGCCGGGATCCGTCCACAGTTCCCGGTTCACCCGGAGCGTGCGCCCGACCGTCGTCCGGGCGGTGGTCCGGGCCGGGCGCTCCGAGATCCCGAACCACCCGACTGCCGCCGCCACCGCCCGCAGCACCGCCGCGAGCAGGAACACCTCGTACGGGTCCAGCCAGAACAACAGGACGCCGCCCAGCCCGAAGCCGGCGATCTGCATCGCCCCGACGCTCGTGTTCATGGTGGACCTGCCCAGCACGTAGGCGTCGGTCGGCAGGATGTCGGTGAGCAGCGCCCACCGGGCCCCGCCCGTGATCGACCCGACGTACGCGCCGGTGAAGATGATCGCGAACCGGGCCCACAGCGGCAGGCCGGGCACCGCCTGGAGTGCCGCTCCGGCGGCGACCAGCACGGCGGCGAAGGTCAGCGCCCGGCGGGGCGGCAGGCTGTCCGCGGCCGACAGCAACGTGAGGCTGCCGAGCACGCCGGCGAGCGGTGCGCCGAACATGCTCAGCGCGGTGAGCAGCGCCGAGCCGGTTGACGCGTAGGTCAGCGAGCCCAGCGCCAGCGCCGACGTCGTGTGCGCCGCGATGCCCGCGCAGTTCGCCAGGAACAGGTTGCGGAACTCCCGGACCGCGAACAGATCTGCGTACGTTCTCACGGGCCCGATCGTGTGGGGTGCCGGGTGGATCTCCTAGAGTTACGTCCGGAGGCGAAACATGGCCGTCTGGCAGGTGCCGTCGGATCTCCTCGCGCGCAGCCGCTTCACGGTCTCGCCGATGGTCGACACGGTCGCCGCGCTGCGCGCGCTGCACTACCCGCGTACCCCGTGGCAGCGGGCCTGGCGGGAGCCGCACGTCGCGGCGTTCCGGCGGATGCTGACAGGTCGGCCGGTGGTCCGGGCGCTGCTGCCCGCGTCGTTCCACCCCCGGTGGACCGCCGACTTCCTCACCGTCGCGCCCGCCTCGCCGGAACCGACGTTCGCGGCGGAGCTGGCGGCCGTCGGGCGGTTGTCCGACGAGCGGATCCGGGCCGACCTGCGCGCCACCCGCCCGGAGCCGCTCGCCGCCGAGCTGCTGGCGGACGGTCTCACCGGGCAGGTGGTGGAGCTGCTCGACTGGGTCTGGACGCACACCGTCGAGCCGGAGTGGCCGGAGCGGGAACGCCGGCTCCGGGCGGACATCGTGGCCCGCACCGCCGCGTTGAGCGCGGGCGGCTGGGCCGGGGTGTTCGCCGACCTCAACCGCAACGTGTGCTGGCTGGGCGACGGTCGGCTCCAGGTCAACGACTACCCGGAGCCGCCGCTGTCGCTGGACGAGGCCGAGCAGTTGGTCTTCCTCCCGGCGCACTGCCGTCGCGGCTGGGTGGTCTGGGACAGGCCGACCCGGTTCGGGATGGTGTACCCGGTGCACGGGATCCTGGTCGATCCCACCTCACCGGCACCCGACGGGCTCGCCCGGCTGATCGGCGCCAACCGGGCCCACATCCTGGCCCGGCTGGACACGCCGCTGAGCACCTCGCAACTCGTGGCGGTGACCGGGCTCTCCCTCGGGACGGTGGGCGACCACCTGCGGGTGCTGTTGGACGCGGGCGCCGTCGGCAAGCGGCGGTCCGGGCGCGAGGTGCTCTACTGGCGTACGCCGCTCGGCGTCGCGCTCACGTCGTCCACGCGTTAGCCGGGGCCCTTCCTCTACCGGAGACGTTGACGGGGGGCCCTTCCTTACACCTCAGCCGTCGCGCTTGGTCGTCCAGCGGAACGTGGTCAGGCAGAGCACCAGGCCGATCACGCACCACGCGACGAGGACCAGGGCGACCCGGTCCAGCTCGAACGAGCCACCCGGCTCGCGGGCGCCGAAGCCGTCCGGCAGGAAGACCGAGCGCAGGCCCTGGCACATCCACTTGAGCGGAAAGAGCGCCGCCACCTGCTGCATCCAGGTCGGCAGCTCGGTGAAGACGAAGAACACCCCGGAGATGAACTGGAGCACCAGCGCGACCGGGGTGACCACCGCCGAGCCGCTGCGGGCGGTGCGGGCCAGCGACGAGATGGCGATGCCGCACAACGTGCAGGCGGTGACGCCGAGCACCGACACCCAGCCGAAGGTCAGCCACTTCGCGGCGGTCCCGGGCAGCTCCAGGTCGAACAGCGCCACCGAGACCGCGAGCAGCAGCACGGTCTCGGCGATGCCGATCGCCACGACCATGATCACCTTGCCGGCGAACCAGACCCACTTCGGCATCGGCGTGCCCCGGTAGCGCTTGAGCACCCCCCGGTCCCGCTCGATCGGGATCCAGATGCCCAGGTTCTGGAAGCTCACCGTCATCAGGCCGGTGGCGATCATGCCGGTGATGAAGTACTGCGTGTAGCTGACCCCGGGGGCGATCTCGTCGTTGAAGATCGCCGCGAAGATCAGGATCATGATGACCGGGAAGCCCATCGTGAAGACGACGGACTCCCGGCTGCGCAGGAACTGGGTGATCTCCAGCCGGCTCTGCCGCAGGCTGAGGGAGACCGGACCGGGTCGCCGGGCCGGTGCCGTGGTGGCCGGCGCGGCCGGCTTCGTCGTGGTGGTCATCGGTGTCCGATCATGCGCAGGTAGATGTCCTCCAGGGTCGGCCGGGTCACCGTCAGGCCCGGGACCTCGCCGCCGAAGCGCGCCGCCAGCTCCGCCACCAGCGCCGTCGGCGTCGCGCTCTCCGCCGTCTCCCGCGCCCCCTCCGGCGTACGCCAGGAGACCGTCGCCAGGGCCTCGCGCCGGTTGCCGAGCTGGTCGGGCGTGGCCACCTCGACCACCCGGCCGCCCGCGATCACGCCGACCCGGTCGGCGAGGGACTCCGCCTCGTCGAGGTAGTGGGTGGTGAGCACGATGGTGGTGCCGGCGGCGGCCAGGTCGCGGATCAGCTCCCAGAACTCGCGGCGCGCCTCCGGGTCGAAGCCCGTGGTCGGCTCGTCGAGGAAGAGCAGCTCGGGGCGGCCCACGATGCCGAGCGCCACGTCGAGCCGGCGCTTCTGCCCGCCGGAGAGGGTGTGCGTACGCGCCTTCGCCTTGCCGGCCAGCCCCACCCGCTCGACGACCTTGTCGGGGTCGTCGGCGTCGGCGTAGAAGCCGGCGAAGTGGCGCACCACCTCGGCGACCGTCAACTCGTCGAACTCGCCGGTGCCCTGGAGCACGATGCCCACCCGGGAGCGCCAGTCGGCGGCCGGACGGGCCGGGTCGCTGCCGAGGACGCTCACCTCGCCGGCATCGCGCCGCCGGTAGCCCTCCAGGATCTCCACGGTGGTCGTCTTGCCGGCGCCGTTGGGGCCGAGGAGGGCGAAGACCTCGCCGCGGTGGACGTCGAGATCCACGCCCGCCACGGCGACGTTGTCCCCGTACGCCTTGCGCAGCCCCCGCACGGAGATCGCCAGCTCGTCATGCATGTGTCAAGTGTGCGACCTGGCCGCGGCGGCGGGCCGGCCGGGGTGTGGTGGTCGCGCCCATGTCGGGCGCTTCGCACCCGGGTTTCCGCTCCATGGAGCTGTGTGGTTTTCCACAGCTCTGGTGACTGAACGGTAACTTAGACTCCCGCCATGGACGAGAAGGCTCTCCCCGGCCGGCTGCCCGAGCGCGACCGCCCCTGGGTGATGCGCACCTACGCCGGGCACAGCTCGGCCGCCGCGACCAACGCGCTCTTCCGCCGCAACCTGGCGAAGGGGCAGACCGGGCTGTCGGTCGCCTTCGATCTGCCGACCCAGACCGGCTACGACCCCGACCACGAGCTCGCCGCAGGCGAGGTGGGCCGGGTGGGCGTCCCGGTGGCGCACCTCGGCGACATGCGGGCCCTCTTCGACGGCATCCCGCTGGCCGACATGAACACGTCCATGACCATCAACGCGCCGGCGATGTGGCTGCTCGCCCTCTACGGCACGGTCGGCGAGGAGCAGGGCGCGGAGCTGGCCCGCTGCGCCGGCACCACGCAGAACGACATCATCAAGGAGTACCTCTCCCGGGGCACCCACATCTTCCCGCCGGCCGCGTCGCTGCGGCTGACCGCCGACATCGTCGCGTACACGCTGCGCGAGATGCCGCGCTGGAACCCGGTGAACATCTGCTCGTACCATCTCCAGGAGGCCGGCGCGACACCGGTGCAGGAGGTCGGCTTCGCGCTCTCCACCGCCGTCGCGGTGCTCGACGCGGTCCGCGACTCGGGGCAGGTGCCCGCCGAGCGGATGGGCGACGTCGTGCAGCGGATCTCCTTCTTCGTCAACGCCGGGGTGCGCTTCGTCGAGGAGATCGCCAAGATGCGGGCCTTCGGCGCGCTCTGGGACGAGATCACCCGCGAGCGCTACGGGGTGGAGAACCCGAAGCAGCGGCGGTTCCGCTACGGCGTGCAGGTCAACTCGCTGGGCCTGACCGAGGCGCAGCCGGAGAACAACATCCAGCGCATCGTGCTGGAGATGCTCGGCGTGACCCTCTCCCGGGACGCCCGCGCCCGCGCCGTGCAGCTGCCCGCCTGGAACGAGGCGCTCGGGCTGCCCCGGCCGTGGGACCAGCAGTGGTCGCTGCGCATGCAGCAGGTGCTCGCGTACGAGTCGGACCTGCTGGAGTACCCGGACCTGTTCGAGGGCTCGCACGTGATGACGGCGCTGGTCGAGGAGATCGTCACCGGGGCCCGGGTCGAGCTGGAGAAGGTGCTGGAGATGGGCGGCGTCGTCGCGGCCGTCGAGACCGGCTACCTCAAGAGCGCGCTGGTCGCCTCGCTGGCCGAGCGCCGCCGCCGGATGGAGTCCGGCGCCGACGTGGTGGTCGGCGTCAACCGGTTCACCGAGACCGAGCCGTCGCCGCTGACCGCCGCCGGCGCCGAGTCAGTCGAGCAGGTCGACCCGGCCGTCGAGGCGGCGGCCACTGAGGCCGTACGCCGGTGGCGATCCGGGCGGGACGACGCGGCGGTCGACGCGGCGCTGGCCCGGCTGCGCGCGGACGCCGCGACCACGACGAACCTGATGCCCGCGACGCTGGAGTGCGTGCGGGCCGGGGTGACCACCGGCGAGTGGGCCGGCGCGCTGCGCCAGGTCTTCGGCGAGTACCGGGCGCCCACCGGCCTGACCGGCGCCGCCGGGGCCGGCGGGGACGCCACCCTGGCCGCCGTCCGGCAGCGCGTCGCCGCCACCGCCCGCGAGCTGGGCAGCGGCCGGCTGCGGCTGCTCGTCGGCAAGCCCGGCCTCGACGGGCACTCCAACGGCGCGGAGCAGATCGCGGTACGCGCCCGCGACGCCGGCTTCGAGGTGGTCTACCAGGGCATCCGGCTGACCGCCGGGCAGATCGTCGCCGCCGCCGTCGAGGAGGACGTGGACCTGGTCGGCCTCTCGGTTCTCTCCGGCTCGCACCTGGCGGCGGTACCGGCGGTGCTGGACGGCCTGCGCGCCGCCGGCCGGCCGGACCTGCCGGTGGTGGTCGGCGGGATCATCCCCGCCGGCGACGCGGAGCAGCTCCGCGCCGCCGGGGTGGCCCGGGTGTTCACGCCGAAGGACTTCGCCCTGACCGGGATCATCGACGACCTGGTCACCGTGGTCCGGGAGGCCAACGGCCTGCGCTGAGGGGAAGGCCCCCGGCGAGGGCACACGTCGCCAGGGGCCTGTCCGTCGGCTGGTCCGCTCTTAGGGGACGTTGGGTCGTCCTGCCCGGGGCGTCGCGGCTCGGCCTGACGCCGGTGCGACCGTGCCCGGGTCAGCGGCTGACGTAGGTCATGCAGTCGGCCATGTCGTTGTCGGGACCGACCTTGATCGCCGGTGCGTGGCATTCCAGCTGCTCGTTGTGCTGGCAGTCCGCGCGTTGGCAGGCGCCCACCTGCGCGGTCATGCCGCCGTCGACCCCGCCACGGACCGCCGGCATCTCGACGAAGGTGTGGCAGTGCGCGTGGTCCGGGCTGCCGATGGTGATGGCGAAGGCGTGGCAGTCGTTCGTGTGGTTGTACGAGCACGCCGCCACGACACATTCCTGGACGCGGGGCATCTCCACTGCTGCGGTCATGGTGACCTCCTATAGAGTCGTGCCCCGATTTTAGGCTTTTGTGGGTTTTGCCGAGCCTGGTTCAGCCCACTCCGAGCACCTCCGACAGCGGGGCCGGCTCGAGGCCGCGCTCGGCCAGCCCGGCCAGGATGTGCGGCAGCGCCTCGTCCGTCATCGGCGCGTTCGCCTCCGTCACGTGCAGGACGATCACCGATCCCGGCCGCACCCCGTCCAGCGAGGCGCGGACCACCGGCCGCCAGGACTTCGCGAACGGGTCGCCGCTGACCACGTCGCCGTCCACCACCGTCACCCCCAGCGGCGCCAGCGCGGCCAGCGCCTTCCTGTCGTGGCACAGCCCGGGGAAGCGGAAGTACCGGGTCTGCCGCCCCCCGTACGCGGCCACCACGTCGAACGTGCGGGCCACGTCGGCGGTCATCTCCCGCTCCGCGATGCGGGGCAGGCCGTAGCAGCCCGGGGTGAAGGCCAGGTGCCCGTACGTGTGGTTGGCCAGCTCGAAGCGCGGGTTCGCAGCGAGTCGACGGGTCACGTCCGGGTACTGCTCCACCCACTTGCCGGTGAGGAAGAAGGTGGCCGGCACCCGCTCCCGTTCCAGCAGGTCGATGATCTTCAAATTCGCGTACGACCGCACCGCGCCGCTGCGCAGTTGGTACCGCATCGCGTCCGTCATGTCGGCGTCGAAGGTGAGCGCCACCTTGTTCCCCGTGCGCGGTCCGTGGTCGACGACGGGTGGCCTGGTCCCGACCGGGGTCGCGCCGGGAACCGTCGCCGCAGGCGCGGCCGGGGCCGTGGCCTCCGGGGTCACCGTCACCGCAGGCGCGGCCGTGGCCTCTGGGGCGTTCGAGGCCCGATCCGTTGCCGCGATTCGGACGATGCGGGCGTCGGCCGGCGCGCGCAGCGGGTTTGGGAGGACGAGGAGAGCCGCAGCGGCGACCACGGCGGTGACGGTCGCGACGAGCGGAACGCGGGGGATCTTCACGTGCACCGGGAGATGATGTCAGCGCCTGACATTTCCTGCGTGCCCGCTGTCGAGCTTGCTGCCCGAGCCGACTGCGTGCGTGGACCCTGTCGGGTTGGTTGCGCGGCCTTGTCCCGGGCGGGGCGGTGCCCGTCGGGTCCCCGAGCTCTACCTGCCTGCCGCCATGAGCTGATCACCAGTGGGTGGACGCCGCTCGTCCGCCGGGCCAAACCGGAGATCTTGGCAAGAAAACGCCCCTATAGAGGCACTCTCCTACCAAGATCTCCAACGGACTGGGCGGCTGCGGATCCGTTTGTGACCGGTGTCCGTTTTGAGCGGCTATCTGGGGCGGCTTAAGTGGGTGGGTCGTCGGTGGGTGGTGGCTCAAGGCGGGGCAATTCGGCCGGGGTGTCACGGTCGCCCACCTTGTTGCTGTCCGCTTCGGTGTCCGGTCTCGTCGCCGGGGTCCGATTGCGTCCGCCTCGGGCTTCACTTGACGCCCCCGCGCTGGATGCTTTGTCCGGTTTTGTGGGCGTGGCCGGAGGCATCGTGGGGGCGGAATCGTGGCGGGGGCGGGGTCGTTACACCCTGCGTACGACCGAGCGAGACCGCCGTCGCGGGAGGCTGAACCGGCCGCCATTCCCCTCGCCGGCCGTGCCCCTCCGAGCGGCGCGGGCCGGCCCCGACCGAGCGCGGGCCAACCCCGTCCGAGTGGGCCAGGCCACGTTGTCCGACGGCTGGCGGGCCCGGGCCCCGGAATGATGGCGGGTCGGCGGTGGTTACACATGGTCACGGCCCGCGTAAGGGCATCCCGTGAGGGATCCCCGCCCCGCGAGACAGCTTCGACCTTCGCGGTCAGGCATCCGGCGGGCGTGGCCGATCCGATCTTCCTCCGGATGCCGGAGATCCCCCGTGAGTTCATGAGCGCCGGACGGTGCTTGCACCCGCGTGAACCGATCCCCCTCGGTGCGGGTGCCGACCCCCGAATGGAGCGTTTCCGATGAACACGATCATGCGTAAGAGCGTTCTTGGTATTGCTGGCCTGGCGGTCGCCGGTGGTCTTGCTGCCGGTCCGCTGAACCACGCCAACTCCGGTGTCGAGGTCGAGGCGGGCTCGCCGATCACGGCGGTTGCGGTGCAGGCCGACAAGCCGGACATGGGCAAGCTGGTGCCGCATGGCGTGCAGGGCGCGCAGTCGCACGTCGACCTGTCGGATGAGCAGGTGGCGAACGTGAAGGCGATCATCGCGGCGACGAAGAAGGCCGGCATGGACGAGCGCGCCGCCGTGGTGTCGATCGCCACCGCGTTGCAGGAGTCGAAGTTGGAGAACCTGGGTCATCTGGGTGACCGCAACGACCACGACTCGCAGGGCCTGTTCCAGCAGCGTCCGTCCTCGGGTTGGGGCACGGTGGAGCAGATCACCGATCCCGAGTACTCGACGACGGCGTTCCTGAAGGGCCTGAAGCAGGTCGACGGGTGGCAGGACATGCCGCTGACGAAGGCCGCGCAGACGGTGCAGGTGTCGGCGTACCCGGACCACTACGCCCAGTGGGAGCAGCAGGCCGCCGACCTGGTGGCCGAGCACTGGAACAGCTGACGACAGAACACCAAACGCGCACGTACGCCGCTGGCCGGCACCCCACCCGGGTGCCGGCCAGCGGCATGTCCGGATGCGTCAGACGCGGAAGCCGGCGGCCCGCGCCGCCTGACGCTCCCGGCGGCGGTCGGAGCGGCGGCGCACGAACCAGAAGACGAAGACGACAAGCCCGAGCAGGAACGCCAGCACCAGCACCGGCAGCAGGATCGCCACCACCGACATGGCCACGCTTGTGGCGTCCTCGGCGGTGCTGGCCACGGGTGCGCCGACGCCGGCCGTGGTCGCGTTGATGACCGGTCGGGCGGCGGACTTCAACAGGTGCACGCCGAGGGCGATCACCACCCCGGCCACCACGGGGACCCACTGGCTGGACGAGAAGAAGGTGTCGGGGTCGCTGACCGTCACCGTCTCCGAGGACGAGCCCGCGCCGAACGCCAGGCCGCCGGCGGTCGGCCGGACCACGGTCTGCACGACGTCGTTGACGTGGTCGACCACCGGGACCTTGTCGGCGACGACCTCGACGACCAGGAGCACCGCCAGGATCGCGATCACCCAGCCGTTGCCCAACCACTGCCAGCCGCCGGGCAGGTCGATCAGGCTGGTGTAGCGGGCCAGGAGACCCATGGTGAGTAGGGGGATGTACGCGTTCAGCCCCGCCGAGGCGGCGAGACCGGTACCGGTGAGAACTTCGAGCACCATCTCAGCATCGCACCGGCGCGCCAGTGCCGCTCGGTGGCGCGGGCCGGGGTCTCGGCTACCCTCGTCGGGTGCGGTTGGTCATTGCGAAGTGCTCGGTGGACTACGTCGGACGGCTCTCGGCCCACCTGCCGCCGGCCACCCGGTTGCTCATGGTGAAGGCGGACGGGTCGGTGTCGATCCACGCCGACGACCGGGCGTACAAGCCGTTGAACTGGATGAGCCCGCCCTGCCGGTTGGAGGAGGCCCCCGGCGTCTGGCGGGTCGTCAACAAGGCGGGGGAGGAGCTGCGGATCACCCTGGAGGAGATCTTCCAGGACACCTCGTACGAGCTGGGCGTCGATCCGGGCCTGCGCAAGGACGGCGTGGAGGCGCACCTCCAGGAGCTGCTGGCGGCCAACCCGGAGGCCCTCGGCGAGGGCTTCACGCTGGTCCGCCGGGAGTACATGACGGCGATCGGGCCGGTCGACCTGCTCTGTCGGGACGCCAACCAGGGCGCCGTGGCCGTGGAGGTGAAGCGGCGCGGCGAGATCGACGGCGTGGAGCAGCTCACCCGGTACCTGGAGCTGATGAACCGCGACCCGCTGCTCGCGCCGGTCGCCGGGGTCTTCGCGGCACAGGAGATCAAGCCGCAGGCCCGGGTGCTCGCCACGGACCGGGGCATCCGCTGCGTCGTCGTCAACTACGACAAGCTGCGCGGCATCGAGCGCGACGAGCTCACCCTGTTCTGACGGACCGCCCTCGCGGCATTGCGGGGACGCCGGAGGCCGGGCCGCCGCGACGTCAACGGGGCGGCTCCGGCGGGCCGTCCGCGCGGACGGCGATCAGCGACTTGGGCAGGCCGGCCACCCGCTCGACGAGGATCCGCGAGTCGGGGAAGTAGTGCCGCATCTGCGAGCGGTCCAGCAACTCCGTCCAGAGCACCTGGTGGATGGCGGCCTCATGGCTGCGGGTCGGCTTGTGTCCGAGCGGCCAGCGGCGGGCGAACGCGGTCCGCAGCCGCACGGGGAGGAACTGCATCCCCGGCGCGATCCAGTGCGGCTCGATGGGGAAGTAGCGGTAGGGCGTCTGCACCCAGTGCCGGTCGCCGAGGTTGCGTACGGCGTCGGCGAAGCGTAGCCGCCGCTCGTGCCCGCCGACGTGCTCCAGCACCGAGTTGGAGAAGACCAGGTCGTAGCGGCGCCCGGTGATCCGGGCCGGCAGATCGCAGGCGTCGGCCCGGTCGACCTCCGCCCACTCCGGGACGTCCGTGGGCGGTCGCTCCAGGTTGACCACGTGTACGCGCGCCGGCCGCACGTCGGCCCGGGTCCAGGTGCCGAGCCGGCCACCCAGGTCGATGACGTGCATCTTCTCCAGGTCAGGGAACGTCCGGACCAGCCAGTCGGCGCGGCGACGCCGTTGCCGGGCACTCCACGACCGGTCACTGTCGACGAGGTGGAAGCGCAATCGATGGGGGCGCATTTAACGCAATGTACCGCTCCCACCACGTTGGACACATGTGAGGGTGTTCATGATCGGTTATCCGACAGTCACCTGCCGTACATGACCTTGATGGCCTTCACGAGTCGCGCGACGTCGGCAGGGGTCCGCTCGAAGGTCGTCGAGGGCAGCAGCGACCGCGCGCGTCGACGGGTGATGGCCTTGGCGCGGCTGAACTCGCGCAGCCCGTCCTCGCCGTGGATGCGCCCGAAGCCGGAGTCGCCGACGCCGCCGAACGGCAGGGTGGACATCCCGGCGAAGGTCAGCGCCGAGTTCACCGACGCCATGCCCGAGCGCAGCCGCCGGGCGATCGCCACCGCGCGCCGCCGGCCGAAGACCGAACCCCCCAGGCCGTACGACAGGGCGTTGGCGCGGGCGACGGCCTCGTCGGCGTCGCGGACCCGGTTGATGGTCAGCGTCGGCCCGAACGTCTCCTCGCGTACGGCGGCGGAGTCCTCGGGGACGTCCACCAGCACGGTCGGCCGCACGTACGGCGGCTGCACCGCGTCCGCGCCGCCGAGCACGGCCCGGCCGCCCCGGGCCAGCGCGTCGTCGATGTGCCGGCGGATCACGTCGACCTGGCTCGGCATGGTGATCGGGCCGATGTCCGCGTCGTCCGGGCCGACGGTCAACCGGCCGGCCCGCTCGACCACCTTGCCGACGAAGGCGTCGAAGACCGGCTCGACCGCGTAGACCCGTTCGATGCCGATGCAGGTCTGGCCGGCGTTTGTCAGCGCGCCCCAGACGCATGCCTCGGCGGCGGCGTCCAGGTCGGCGTCGGCGTCGACGATCATCGCGTCCTTGCCGCCCGCCTCCAGCAGCACCGGCGTCAGCGACTCGGCGCAGGCCGCCATCACCTTCCGCGCGGTGGCCGACGAGCCGGTGAAGGCCACCTTGTCCACCCCGGAGCGGCAGAGCGCCGCACCCACGTCGCCGAGCCCGTGCACGGCGGTGAACACGGGCTGCTCCGGCACCACCTCGGCGAACGTGTCGACCAGCCACTGCCCGACGACGGGGGTGTACTCGCTGGGCTTCAGCACCACGGCGTTCCCCGCCGCCAGCGCGTACGCGGCGGAGCCGATCGGGGTGAAGACGGGGTAGTTCCACGGGCCGATCACGCCGACGACGCCGTACGGCTGGTATTCGAGGTGGGCGGAGAACTCGGCCAGGACGAGCCGTGAGCGGACCCGGCGGGGGCCCAGCACGCGGCCGGCGTTGCGGGCCGCCCAGTCGATGTGCTCGACGGCGCTGACGAGTTCGACGACGGCGTCGGCGATCGGCTTGCCGCCCTCGACGTGCACCAGCTCGGCGATCTCCTCGATCCGCCGGGCGAGGAGGGTGCGCCAGCGCAGCAGCCGCTCCCTGCGCCCGCCGAAGCCGAGCCCGGCCCACCACTCGCCGGCGGCTCGGGCCCGCTCGACGGCCCGCCCGACGTCCTCGGCGGTGGCGACCGGCAGGCGTCCGGCCTCCGCGCCGGTCGCCGGGCTCGTCGACACCAGCCGACCGTCCTCGATGACCGGGGTACCCGGGACACGCACAGCCGTCATGGCGGAAGTCTAGACCCGAGAATTACTCGCCGGTAGGGCCGCAACGGCCGGGTCCCGCCGGTCGGACCAGCCGCGGGACGGCGGAACGGGGTGGACGCCGGTCGGCCGGACTTGTGATGATTCTTCCGCCGGAGGGCGCCGAAACGCCGAACGCGAGGTGTCCGGCCGGGGACGCGGAGGTGACCATGCGGCGGTGGGAGCGACTACCGTGTGGTGGCAGGCTGACGCGCGGGGTGACCGCGCGGGGTGGAGGCTGACATTCCATGGAGGAACATCCGGAACTGAGACCGTTGTTGACGGTGGCCGGTGGGTCGATGCGGGGGCTGAGCGTCCGGGTGGGCCCTGAGCGGCAGGTCATCGGCCGGGGGTCGACCGCCGACATCGTGGTGCACGACGCCCACCTGAGCCGCCGGCATGCCGAGGTCTGGCTGACGGGCGAGGGGGCCGCCCTGGCGGATCTGGGTTCCACCAACGGCACCTGGCTGAACGACCGGCGGATCACCGGCGTGGAGCGGCTGGCCGACGGGGACGTGATCCGGCTCGGCCGCACCGAGCTGCGCGTCTTCGACCCCGGCGTGGCGCGGACCGACCCGGTGGGCTTCAGCTTCGGCGAGCCGCGCCGGGACCGCCGCCCGACCCTGCCGCTGCCGATCGCGGCGCCTGTCGCACCGGCCGTCGACGCGGTGTCGCCGGTGGCGCTTCCGGCGGTGTCGTCCGCGCCGTCCTGACCGGCACCGACGGCGGATGCTGGCGCACACCTCCGGGCCGGGGAAGGTGGCGGGCCGGCCCATGGACGCGTCCGGCGCCCCCGTGGCAGCATCCGGCGGATGGAGACCGGACAGCGGCAGGTGTCGGCGAACGGGATCACCCAGGCGGTACGGGTGGCCGGGCCGCCGGACGGCGTTCCCGTACTGCTGATCCACGGCAACTGCTCGTCGGCGGCCTTCTGGGAGCCGCTCCTGCGGCGACTGCCGGCCACCCTCCGGGTGGTCGCGCCCGACCTGCGCGGCTACGGGCTGACCGACACCGTCGGGGTGGACGCGACCCGGGGGCTGCGCGACTTCGCCGACGACGTCGCCGCGCTGCTCGACGAGCCGTCCCTCTTCGCCCCCGGCGTCCGGCCGGTGGTGGTCGGCCACTCGCTCGGCGGCGGGGTGGCCATGCGGCTGCTCGTCGACCACCCCGACCGGGTGGGCGCGCTGCTGCTCGCCGCTCCGGTCTCGCCGTACGGCTACGGCGGCACCCGGGACCTGGCGGGGACGCCGACCACCCCCGACTTCGCCGGCACCGGCGGCGGCACCGCCAACGGGGACTTCGTCAGGCGGCTGGCCGCCGGCGACCGGGGCGCGGACAGCCCGGCCAGCCCGCGCGCCGTGCTGCGGGCCACCTACGTGGCGGACCCGGCCTCGCTCGGCGACGACGAGGAACTGCTGCTGGACAGCCTCCTCTCCACCGCGACCGGTGACGACAACTACCCCGGTACGGCGGTGGCCTCGGCGAACTGGCCCGGCACCGCCCCGGGTCGGCGCGGCGTGCTCAACGCCCTCTCCCCGGCGCACTTCCGGATCGCCGACGAACTGGTCGCCGTGGCCGGGAAGCCGCCGATCACCTGGATCCACGGGGACGCCGACGTGATCGTCTCGGACACCGCGATGATGGACCTGGCCCACCTGGGCTCGCTGGGCGTGGTGCCCGGCTGGCCGGGGGAGACGGCCTGCCCGGCGCAGCCGATGGTGGCGCAGACCCGGGCGGTGCTGGAGCGTTACGCCGCGGCCGGCGGGGCGTACCGCGAGGTGCTGCTGCCCGGTTGCGGGCACAGCCCGCACCTGGAGCGGCCGGCCGAGTTCGTCGCCGAGCTGCTGGGACTGGCCGACACGCTGGCCTGACCGACACGGTGGGCTGACCGGCGGGCGAGCCCGATCGGCGCGGCGAGCGACCGACCACGACCCGATCCGCCCGGCCGGACGGCGCGCGCAGCCCCGCTGGGCTCGTGAAATTTCCCACGGCGCCTCGACAACCCAACGTCACGTGGCAGACTCGCGCGCATAACCTTAATGGTCGTTAACGTGGCTGTGCGGAGCATCGAGGAGGCTGGTCGTGGCGCGTGATTTCACCAGCGTGGGCGTTGTGGGTCTGGGCACCATGGGTGCCGGCATCGTCGAGGTATTCGCGCGCAACGGGGTCGACGTCGTCGCGGTGGAGGTCTCCGAGGACGCGCTGGAACGCGGCCGGGCCATCCTCACCGGGTCGACGGACCGGGCCGTGGCCAAGGGCAAGCTCGCCGAGGCCGACCGGGACGCGCTGCTGAGCCGCGTACGGTTCGCCGTCGGGCTGGACGCGCTGCACGCGGTGGACCTGGTCATCGAGGCGGTGCCCGAGCACCTGGACCTCAAGCAGCGGATCTTCGCCGAGCTGGACCGGGTCTGCAAGCCCGAGGCGATCCTGGCCACCAACACCTCGTCGCTGAGCGTCACCGAGATCTCCGTCGCCACCAGCCGCCCCAACCAGGTGATCGGCATCCACTTCTTCAACCCCGCCCCGGTGATGAAGCTGGTCGAGGTGGTCCGGACGGTGGTCACCTCCGCCGACGTGGTCGCCGACGTGGAGGCGCTCTGCAAGCGGCTCGGCAAGGTCGACGTCACCATCAGCGACCGGGCCGGCTTCATCGCCAACGCGCTGCTCTTCGGCTACCTCAACCACGCCGTCGGGATGTTCGAGACGCACTACGCCACCCGCGAGGACATCGACGCGGCCATGAAGCTCGGCTGCGGCCTGCCCATGGGCCCGCTGGCGCTGATGGACCTGATCGGCCTGGACACCGCGTACGAGATCCTCGACACCATGTACCGGCGCGGCGGCCGGGACCGCCGGCACGCCCCGGTGCCGCTGATCAAGCAGATGGTCACCGCCGGGCTGCTCGGCCGCAAGTCCGGCCGGGGCTTCTACACCTACGAGCGGCCGGGCTCCCCGGTCGTCGTACCCGACGAGCAGACGCCGGTGGCGGCGGAGGCCGCGCTCGCCGGCGCCGCCGCGATCGCGAAGGTGGGCATCGTCGGCTCCGGGACGATGGCCACCGGCATCATCGAGGTCTTCGCCAAGGCCGGCTACGAGGTCGTCTCGGTGACCCGGGGCGCGGAGAAGTCCGCCAAGGTCTTCGAGGTGGTCAAGACCTCGCTCAACAAGGGCGTCGTACGCGGCAAGCTCAGCGAGGCCGACCGGGACGCGGCGCTCGGTCGGATCAACTGGTCGGCCACCCTGGAGCACCTCGCGGACGTCGACCTCGTCGTCGAGGCCGTGGTCGAGGAGTTGAGCGTCAAGAAGGCCCTCTTCGCCAGCCTCGACGAGATCTGCAAGCCGGGCGTCGTGCTCGCCACCACCACCTCCTCGCTGCCGGTGATCGACGTGGCCATGGCCACCCAGCGGCCCGCCGACGTGATCGGGCTGCACTTCTTCAACCCGGCGCCGCTCATGCCGCTGGTCGAGGTCGTGGAGACCATCCGCACCTCGGCGGAGACCACCGCCACCGCCCGCGCGGTCTGCACCGCGCTGGGCAAGACGGGCGTGGTCTGCGGCGACCGGTCCGGCTTCATCGTCAACGCGCTGCTCTTCCCGTACCTCAACGACGCGGTGAAGATGCTGGAGGCGAGCTACTCCACCGCCGACGACATCGACCACGCGATGAAGCTCGGCTGCGGCTACCCGATGGGCCCGTTCGAGCTGCTCGACGTGGTCGGCCTGGACGTCTCGCTGGCCATCCAGCGGGAGCTCTACCTGGAGCTGCGCGAGCCGGGCTTCGCGCCCGCGCCGCTGCTGGAGCACCTCGTCACGGCCGGCTACCTGGGCCGCAAGAGCGGCCGCGGCTTCCGCGACCACACCCGTCGCTGACCCGGTCAACACCGCCCGCCGGTGACGGCGTCTGCATGGTGTGACCTTCGAGGAGTACGTCGGCAGCCGAGGCCCCGCCCTGATGCGGCTGGCCCGGCTGCTGACGGGCGACGAGCACCGGGCCGAGGACCTCACCCAGGACGTCCTGACCCGCGCGTACGTGCACTGGCGGAGGATCGCCCGGGTGGACCGGCCGGACGTGTACGTGCGCCGGATGCTGGTCAACGCCAACAACTCCTGGTGGCGCCGGCGGACGAACCGGGAGCTGGCCACCGCCGACTTCGCGGAACGGCCCCAGCACGGCGACCTCGGCGGCGAGACGGCCGACCGGGACGCCATGTGGCGGCTCATCCTCGGGCTGCCGGACCGCCAGCGGGCGGTGCTCGTGCTGCGCTACTACGAGGACCTCGACGACGCGACCATCGCCCAGATCCTCGGCTGCTCGCCGGTCACCGTCCGCACCCATGCCATGCGGGCGCTCAACAACCTCCGGGAGCGCCACGGCGTCCCGGCGACGAACGGGAGCCGGCCGTGACCGACCTCGACGAACGGATCGTACGGACGCTGCGGGAACGCGCCGAGGGAACGGTCGACACCGACCGGCTCACCGCCCGTGCCGTCGCCGGGGGACGGGTCCGCCGCCGTCGCCGTCGGGCCGGCGCGGGCGTCGCGCTGGGCGTGGCGGCGGTGCTCGGGTTCACCGTCGCCGGCGCTTTCGGGCCGGTGCCCGGACCACGGTGGCCGGGCGCCGAGCCGGCGGTCGCCGTCGCCGCGCCGGCTCGGGTGCACGGGGTATCCGGCGCCGCCGCCCAGCCCGACCTTGTCGGCAGCGACCCGCATCTACTGCACTTCTCGGTCGACCCGGCCCGGGCCCGCTGGCTCACCTGGCAGTCCGTCGCCGGGGCGGAGGGCGCCCGCCTAGATCTCGGCGGTGGCCGGCAAGTCGCGTTCGACCTTGCCCGGACAGCCGAGGCGGTGGAGGACATGCGCCACGAGGGGATGACCTACCCAACCGCGCCGGCGGGCGCCGACGCCTTCGACGGCCAGGTGCGGCAGGTGCCCTCGCCCGGGCCCGGCGCGCAGCCCGGGTGGTTCCTGCGCTGGCAGCCGGTCCCCGGGCTGTACGCGCGGGTCTACACGGTGGCCGACGACGGTTCGGTGCTGCGGACGGCACGGTCGGCGCTGCGCCTCGACGCGGTGCACCGGTGCGCGTCTCCGCTGCGGCTGGGCGTGCTGCCGTCGGACGCCGGGCTCGCGGGCTGTGAGGTGAACGTGATCGGCTTCCCGGATTCGCTCGACGTCCTGCTGCGCGTCACCCGGCCCGGGGAGCGCTGGATGCAGGTGCGGTTGCAGTACCACAGCGAGATAGCCGGCAGCCGCGCCGAAGGAAACCGGACGATCGGCGGCCGGGCGGCCTACCTCTACCCGAAGGGGGACGAGCTGGAGCTGCTCGGCTTCCCGAAAGCGCACCTGACGGCCCGCTTCGGCTGGCCGAGCCAGGGCTTCACCGAGGCGGACGCCGCCGTCGTGTTGGGCGGGGCGCAGGTCGCCCCGGACCTCACCGACCCGCGAACCTGGGACTGACCAGCGGCGGGGCCGGCCCGCCCACCCAGGGCCGGTCCCGCCGCCGGCCCGTACGCTTGGCAAGCGTGAGCCCCCGTCGCAACCGACCCCGCCGCGATGACGCCGCGCACCTCGACTCCGACCGGGCCCGGCAGGGCGTCGCCTCGGTGCAGCAGTGGCGCGACGGCGACTGGCAGGTACGCGGCATCAGCGGCGGCGCCTCCACCAAGACGTACCGCTGTCCGGGCTGTGACCAGGAGATCCGGCCCGGGGTGGCGCACCTGGTGGCGTGGCCGGCGGACGGGCGGGGTGACCTGACCGACCGGCGGCACTGGCACAGCGGGTGCTGGCGGGCCCGGGACCGGCGCGGGCCGGTCGTCCAGCGCGGTCGCGGTGCTCCCCGCTACGGCTGAGCGATCTGGATCACGCTGTTTCCGCCCCGCCCGGCGGTTCCCGGCCGCACCGGAGAGACTGGTGGGGTGAGCACACCGATCCGCGCGTCCTCCATCCTGCCCGGGCACCGCGAGGACATCGAGCTGCACACCGCGGACGGTCTGCGGCTGGTCGGCGAGTTGGCCCGCCCGCTGGACCGTGACCCGGTGGGCACCCTCGTCTGCCTGCACCCGCTGCCGACGCACGGCGGGATGATGGACAGCCACGTGTTCCGCAAGGCGGCGTGGCGGCTGCCGGCCCTGGCCGACCTGGCGGTGCTCCGCTTCAACACCCGGGGGACCAGCAGCATGCGCGGCACCAGCGAGGGGGCCTTCGACAACGCGGTCGGCGAGCGCTTCGACGTCGCCGCCGCCATCGAGTACGCCGAGTTCCACGAGCTGCCGAACGTCTGGCTGCTCGGCTGGTCGTTCGGCACGGACCTGACCCTCAAGTACGGCTGCGACCCGGCCGTCGTCGGGGCGATCCTGCTCTCCCCGCCGCTGCGCTTCTCCGCCCCGGCCGACCTGGAGCACTGGACGGAGTCCGGCAAGCCGCTGACCGCGCTGGTGCCCGAGTTCGACGACTACCTGCGCCCCGACGAGGCCCGGGAGCGCTTCGCGGCGGTGCCGCAGGCCGAGGTGGTCGGGGTGCCCGGGGCGAAGCACCTCTGGGTCGGCGACGCCGAGACCGTGCTGGACGAGGTGGTCCGCCGGGTCAACCCGGCCGCCGCCGTGCCGCTGCCGACCACCTGGGACGGCCCGATGGAGACCGGCGACGTCAGCGCGTACGCCGACCACACGGTGGCCTCCTTCGCGGACCGCCCGGTGCCCGGCCCGCCCGCCGGCCAGGCCGGCTGACGCGCCCTCGGCCTCGCGCTCCCGTCGCGAGCCCGGCCGACCCGGTCCATCCGTGGCCGGACCGGGCCGGGCGGGGTCAGCGGGACTCCTGCCGGGGCAGGACCACCTCCCGCAGGATGAGCTGGAGCGCGGCCACCGCCGGGATCGCGATCAGCGCGCCCACCACGCCCAGCAGGGAGACCCCGAGCAGGGCGCCCACCAGGGCGGCCACCTCGTTGACCGACACCGACCGGCGCATGATCTTGGGATAGATCAGGTAGTTCTCCACCTGCTGGTAGATCAGGAAGAACACCGCACAGGCGATGCCGATTGGCAGGTCCGTGGCGAACCCGACCAGGCTGACGATCACCGCGCCGAGGGTCGCGCCGATCTGCGGGATCAGGTCCGTCACCGCGACCACCACGGCCAGCGCGAACGGGTACGGCAGACCGACGATCAACGCGAAGACGAACGTGGACACCCCGGCCAGCACCGCGATGCTGAGCGCGCCCACCATGTACGCGCCCACCTTGGTCAGGATCTCGTCCCCGATCAGCCGTACCCGCTCCCGGCGCGAGCGGGGCACCAGCGAGTAGCCCAGGTCGCGGAGCCGGTCGAAGTAGGCCAGGAAGTAGATGGTCAACACCAGCACGGTCAGCCCCCGGAAGACCGTGCCGAAGATCAGTTGGGCGCCGCCGAGCACCCCGCCGAGGGCCTGACCGACCGTGTCCGCGTTCGCCGCGCTCTGCACCCGCTCCATCAGGTCGTACCGCTCCACCAGGTCGTTGACCGTCTCGTTGCGGCGCAACGCCTCCAGGTAGCTCGGCAACTGCCCGATGAACTGCCCGCTCTGCGTGACGATCGGCGGCACCAGGGCGAACAGGCCACCGCAGAGGAGCAGCACGACCGTCAGCGCGACCACCGCCACGGCGAGCCCGTGCGGCAGCCCCCAGGACCGCAACCGGACCACCGCGGGGTGCAGACCGACGGCGAGGAAGAGCGCGATGACCACCAGGACCAGGATGCCGGCCGCGTTGCGCAGGCCCAGATAGAGGGCGTACGCGAGCAGCACCCCGGCCGCGCCGGTGAAGCCGACCAGGAAGCTGCTGCGCTTCAGCGGCCGCCCCGGCGTACCGAACCGGCTCGACCCGTTCCCCGCCGGCTCGCCGTCGTCCGTCGTGCCGGTCGTGTCTCTCGTGCCCGTCGTGTCTCTCGTGCCCGCCGTGCTCGTCGTGCCCGTCGTCCTGTCGGCGTGTTCGGGCGCGGTGGCGTGCTCCGGCTTCCGGTTCCTGTCGCCCGGTGCCGGGGCGCGGCCGGGCTCCCGGTCGCCGCTCGACGCCATCGGTCCGTCGTCCGCCATCGGACCTCCCTGGATCGATTCCCACGGGACGGCCCGACCACGGCTCACGTCGGCGAATCCCACCGGGAGCGTACGCCGGAGGCCCGACGGTGCGACCCGCCCGAGCCGAGCCACCCGACCCGACGGTGCGACCGGCCCGAGCCGTGCCACCCGACCCGACGGTGCGACCGGCCCGAGCCGTGCCACCCGACCCGACGGTGCGACCGGCCCGAGCCGTGCCATCCGGCCCGGGCGGTGTGACCGGCCCGGGCGGTGTGACCGGCCCGGGCGGTGTGACCGGCCCGGGCGGTGTGACCGGCCCGGGCGGTGTGACCGGCCCGGGCGGTGCGACCGGCCCGGGCGGTGTGACCGACCCGGCGGTGCCACCGAGGCCAGCCAACACCACCTCTCCGCGCACCCTTTGGGTGCGGGCAGGACCGAAGTCCTGAGATCTTGGTACGGCACGGCCCCTATAGGGGCCCGATTCTTCCAAGATCCGCCCGACGCACCCGAATCGTCGGGCGGTGGAGCGGTCGGGGGTCAGTCCTTCTCGGCGACGACCTTGCTCGGCTTGGCGCTGCGCTCGTCGGTGGTCGGCTTCGCCGGGCGCTTGCCGTTCTCGCCGGTGCTGGTGATCTTGGTCGGGGTGGCGCCCCGACCTCCCTCGCCGGGCACCGCCGCCACGGTCGGCTCCCCGTCCACGCCGGCGCTGGCCGTGCCCCCGTCGACGGTGGTCACGGTGGCCTTGCCGTTGGTCGGCTGCCCGGCGTCGGCCGGCTCGATCCGGCCCTTGGCCGGCTGCCCGGCGTCCTCCGGCTCCACCTTGCCGGCGGCGGGCTTCCCGTCCGAGGAGGACGGAGGCGCTGCGGTGCCTGTCGCCCCGCCCGCGACCGGGGCCTTGTCCGCGGAGCCCACACCGGCCGGGGTCTTGTCGGCCGGGGGCTTGTCCGCGTCGGGGCGGGGCCTGCCGCCGTTCGCCGTGGCCGGCTTGCCGTCCGCCACCACCGGGGCGGCGGCGCCGTCCGTCCCGCCCAGCAGGTCGGCCGCCGCGAGCCGACCCAACCGCAGCTCCGCCACCTGTCGCTGGAGCTCGTCGGACTCCTGCCGGGACTTCCAGGTCTCCTGGCGCAGGTCGGCCAGCTCCTGCTGGGCCTGGGCGATCTCCAGCATCACCTGGGCGAGCTGCTGACGGCTGGCGGCGGCCTCCTGCTGCGTGGCGGCGAGGTGCTGCTGGGTCGTCGCCAGGTGCTGCTGCGTCGTGGCCGCGTACTCCTCGAACTGCCGCCGCGACGTCGCCACGTGCTCGTCGGCCTTGCGGCGCTTGTCGGCCGCCTCCGACTCGGCCCGGCCGAGCAGCGCCGCGGCCTCCTCCTCGGCCTGCCGGCGCATCGTCAGCGCGTCCTGCTCGGCGGCCTGGCGGACGGCGGCGGCACCCTGCTCGATCTCGTTCTTCCGGGCGGTGTACTCCGCCTCCAGCGTCGCGCGGCGCGACTCGAACCCGGACTCCAGCTCGTCGTGCCGGCTCGTGTGCTGCTTCTCCAGCTCGGCGAGCCGGGTCTTGTACTGCTTCTCCAGCTCGTCGCGGCGCTTGGTGAACTCCTGCTCGGCCGCCGCGCGGCGCTGGGTCAGCTCGCGGTCCGCGGCCTCGCGCCGGCTGTTGACCTCCTGCTCGACCCCGGCCCGCCAGGCGCCCAGCTCCTGCTGCGTCTGGGCCCGGGCGTGCTGCACGTACGCCTCGGTCTCGGTGCGCATCCGCTGCACGTACGCCTCGGTCTCGGCGCGGTTGCGCTTGGCCGTCTCGGCCGCCTGGGTGGTGAGCCGCTCGGCCTCCTGGCGGGCCTTCTCGCGGGTGGCCCGGCCGGCGCTCGCGGCGTCGTCGATGATCTGCTTGGCGTCCCGCTGCGCCTTGGCGTGGGTGGCCCGGCCCGCCTCGGTGGCCTGGTCGACCAGGCGCTTGGACTCCTGCTGGGCCTTGGCGTGCACCTCCTTGGCGGCCTCCCGCAGCTGGGTGGCCTCCTGCTGCGCCTTGGCGTGCACCTCCTTGGCGGCCTCGCGCAGCTTGGTCGCCTCCTGCTGGGCCCGCTGGTGGATCTCCTTGGCCGCGTCCCGCAGCTGGGTGGCCTCCTGCTGGGCCTTCGCGAGCGCCTCCTGGGCGGCCTTGCGCAGCCGGGCGGCCTCGTCCTTGGCGGTCCGGACGGCGGCGTCCGCCTCGGCCTTGCGGGCCGCGGTGTGCCGCTCCTCCTCCGTCCGGCGGGCGGCCAGCGCGATCTCGAAATCCTTGAGGGCGGTGGCGGCCTGCTCGCGGGCCTCGTCGACGATGTGCTCCGCGGCGGCCCGGCGAGCCTCGATCTCCTCGTTGGCGGAGGCCAGGATCGCGTCGGCCTGCTCCTCGGCGATGGTGAGGATCTGCTCCACCCGCGGGCCCAGGTGCCGGTAGGAGACGTTCTCCAGCGCCCCGGACGACTTGCGCGCCTGGGCGAGGTCACGTTGGAGCACCTCGACCTGGCCGGCCAGCTTGTGGATCTGTGTGTAGGCCTGTTCCCGCTCGGCCGCCAGGGCCGCGATCTCGTGCTCCGCGCGAGCGACGTACCGGTCGACCTGTCGTTTCTCGTACCCCCGCAGAGCGGACTCGAAGCTGGGCTCCGTGGTCACATCCCCGCCGAGAGCGAACAGTTCCTCGCCGTGCGACATGCCCCCATCCTCACACGCCTCCAGTCCGGCTGGGGCGATACGGACGCCCCGGATAGGACCTACTTCACTGCCGACACGCCCGGGCAATTCGCTCGGCGGGAAAAAGCGTACGGCGCGGGGCGCACCGGTCACCCGGTGTCACCCCGCGCCGTGGAAATCATGCCCCGGTCGGGTGGGTCGGTCGGGTCAGTTGGCGGTCTCCGCGGCTACCCGCTCGTCGGCGTTGTCGGCCTTCTTCGCCTCCGGCTTGGCCGGCGCGGCGGGCGGCGCGGCGGGCACGCCCGGCACGATGCCGGCGAGGCCGGAGAGCATCTGGCCGAGCTGCGAGGTGACGGCGTCCTTCTGCCGGGTGAGGTCCTCGACCTCGCGGCGGGCCGCCTGGGTGGTCAGCTCGGCCTCGGTGCGCGCCTCGGTGAGCAGGCGGTTCGACTCGGCCTTCGCCTCGGTGAGCGTCTTGTCGGCCAGCGCCTTGGCCTTGTCGACCGTCTCGTTGGCGGTGCGCTCCGACTCGACCCGGCGGGCCTCGGCGCGCTGCTCGATCTCCTTGGCCCGCTCCTGCGCGGCGTGGGCCCGCTGCTCGGCCTCGCTGACCAGCTTCTGGGTCTGGGCCACCTGCGCGGCGTGCCGCTCGGACTCCTCGCGCTCGGCCTTCTCCCGGCGCTCGGCCAGCTGGAGCTCCAGGGCCTGGAGGTCCTTGTCGCGCTTGTCGCGGGCGTCGGTGAGCAGCTTGGTCGCCTCGGCGCGCTTCTCCTCGGCCTCGCGGGCCGCCTTCGCCCGCTGCTGGGTGATCTCCCGCTCGGCGGTGGCCCGCAGGGTGGCGACCTCGCGCTCGACGGTGGACTTCAGCTCGGCGACCTCGTGGGCGGTGACCGTGCGCAGCTGCTTGGTCTCCCGGTCGGCGTCGGCGCGCAGCGTGTCGGCCTCGCGCCGGGCCTGGACGCGGACCTCGGCGGCCTCGCGCTCGGCGGCGGTGCGGACGCTGCCCGCCTCCCGCTCGGCGTTGGCCTTCATGGCCGCCGCCTCGGCGCGCGCCTTGTCGGTGATCTCGCGCGCCTCGAGGCGGGCGGCGGAGAGGATGCCCTCCGACTCGCGCTTGGCCTCGTTGCGGTGGTCGTTGGCCTGCTCCTCGGCCAGCCGCAGGATCTGCTCGACGCGGGTGCCGAGACCGGAGAGGGTCGGCCGGCTGTTCTCCTCGAGCTGCTTGTTGGTGTCGGCGAGCTTCTGCTCCAGCGCGCTCATCCGCTGCTCGGCCTGGCGGAGCCGTCGCTGGGCGTCGTTCATCCGCTGCTCGGCCTCGGCGCGGGCCTGCTCGGACTGGGTCAGCGCGGCCGTCATCCGGCCGATGAAGTCATCGACCTGGTGGGTGTTGTAGCCGCGCAGGCCAACGGTGAAATCGGGCTGCGAGTTCGCGTTATCGAAGAACGCAAGAGGGGAGGACTGCTGGGGCATTGGGACATACTCGCAGACCCCCCAGGGTGCTTCGCAAGAGCGGTGCCGAGCTTTCGTGTCCTCATTACATGGTCAACTGCGGGTCCGCCGAGGACCGGGCAGATCGCCGATCTTGGCAGGTCCCGGGCGGGTCGGACGGCACGGAGCGTGACAGGGGAGAGGGCACGGAGCGTGACATGGAAAAGGGCCGCGGGAGTACCCCGCGGCCCTTTGTCGCGCTATGGTCGGCATCGCTCGAATGAGCGTCCGACACTAGGCGGAAAGGCAATCGCCGTTCACCGCAATGGTCGACGGCGCCTCGTCCCTCGGGTCAGTGGCCGCGGAACCGGTTGATCGCGTCCTCGTGCCGGGAGCGCAGCTCGCGGTCGCGTACGCCGAGCCCGTCCGACGGGGCCAGGCAGCGGACGCCGACCTTGCCCTGGTGCGCGTTGCGGTGCACCTCGTACGCGGCCTGGCCGGTCTGCTCCAGCGCGTAGGTCTTCGACACCGTGGGGTGGACCTTGCCCAGTGCCACGAGCCGGTTGGCCTCCCACGCCTCGCGGTAGTTGGCGAAGTGGCTGCCGATGATCCGCTTCAGGTGCATCCAGAGGTAGCGGTTGTCGTACTGGTGCAGGTAGCCGCTGGTGGAGGCGCAGGTGACGATGGTGCCGCCCTTCTTGGCCACGTAGACGCTGGCGCCGAAGGTCTCCCGGCCGGGGTGCTCGAAGACGATGTCCGGGTCGTCGCCGCCGGTCAGCTCGCGGATGCGCTCGCCGAAGCGGCGCCACTCGTCCTGGTCCTGGGTCTGCTCGTCGGACCAGAAGCGGAAGCCCTCGGCGGTGCGGTCGATCACCAGCTCGGCGCCCATCTTCCGGCACAGCTCCGCCTTCTCCGGCGAGGAGACCACGCAGACCGGGATCGCGCCGCCGTTGAGCGCCATCTGGGTGGCGTAGCCGCCCAGGCCGCCGGAGGCGCCCCAGATCAGCACCACGTCGCCCTGCTTCATGTTGGCCCCGTGGTGCGACACCAGCTGCCGGTACGCCGTCGAGTTGACCAGCCCCGGGCTGGCCGCCTCCTCCCAGCTCAGGTGCTGCGGCTTGGGCATCAGCTGGTTGGCCTTGACCACGCACAGCTCGGCCAGGCCGCCGAAGTTGGTCTCGAAGCCCCAGATCCGCTGCTGCGGATCCAGCATGGTGTCGTCGTGCCCGGCCGCGTCCTCCAGCTCCACGGAGAGGCAGTGCGCGACGACCTCGTCGCCGGCCTTCCACTTCGTCACCCCGGGCCCGGTGCGCAGCACCACGCCGGCGGCGTCGGAGCCCACCACGTGGTACGGCAGGTCGTGCCGGCGGGTCAGCTCGGAGAGCCGGCCGTAGCGCTGGAGGAACTTGAAGGTCGGCAGCGGCTCGAAGATGCTGGTCCAGACCGTGTTGTAGTTGATCGCGCTGGCCATCACGGCGACCAGCGCCTCGCCCGGCCCCAGCTCCGGCGTCGGCACCTCCTGCACGTGCAGCGCCTTGCGCGGGTCCTTGTCCCGGGTGGCCAGGCCGTCGAACATCCGGGTCTCGTCGGCGCGCACCACCACGCCGCGGTACGTCTCGGGTACCGGCAGGCCGGCGATCCCGGCGAGCTCCCGTGCGGGTTTGTCGGATCCCTCCGCCGCCATGATCGCTTCGAGGATGTCCTGCACGTCGACCTCCCGTTCGTCCGCACCCCGCCCACGCGGGCCTGGGTGCTGCCATCGTCGGCGTCGGTGCGGCCCACCGCCATGTCGGCATCCGACACATCCGGTACCGGCCGCGCTCCTGTGGGGCGGGACGTTACTGAACAGTAGGTAGGGCCGGAAGTCCTCTGTGAAAAACTGCATTGGCCGATGCGTGGAGGTGCCCGGGCGGCGGTGGAACCACGCACCGACGCGCTCGGCGGGGCCTCCGGCCCCTCTCCCACCAGCCGGGGAGTGGCCTCCGGCCCCTTCTCGCCAGATGGAGTGTGGCCTCCGGCCCCCGTCCGGTCGACGGGAGCCGGAGGCGGGGGATCAGTGCCCGGCGGCGGGCTCGACGAGTTCGACAAGCACCCCGCCGGCGTCCTTCGGGTGGACGAAGTTGACCCGCGAGTTGGCGGTGCCGCGCTTCGGGGTGTCGTAGAGCAGCTTCACGCCCCGCTCGCGCAGCTTCGCGCAGGCGGCGTCGATGTCCTCGACGGTGTACGCCACCTGCTGCACGCCCGGGCCCTTCTTGTCGAGGAACTTGGCGATTGTCGACTCCGGGGTCAGCGGGGCGAGCAACTGCACGCAGCCGCCCTCGGCGTCCGGGCCGACGGCCAGCATCGCCTCGCGTACGCCCTGCTCGGCGTTCACCTCGGTGTGCACGCAGCGCATCCCGAAGGTGCGCTGGTAGAAGTCGATCGCGGCGTCCAGGTCGGCGACGGCGACCCCGACGTGGTCGATGCGGCGCAGGCCGATGTCTGTGACATAGTCGGCAGCGGTCTCGACGGGGGAGTTCTCAGCCATGGCGCTAGTCTGACCGAACAATCGTTAAGGCGTACAGGTCGGCACCCCCTCGGAGGCAGGCATGGCTTCGGTGATCGTCAGCGGCGCGCGGACCCCGATGGGGCGCCTGCTGGGCAACCTCAAGGACCTCCCCGCGACCAGGCTCGGCGGCATCGCGATCAAGGCGGCGCTCGAGCGGGCCGGCGTCGCCCCCGAGCAGGTCCAGTACGTGATCATGGGGCAGGTGCTCCAGGCCGGCGCCGGACAGATCCCGGCCCGCCAGGCGGCGGTCGAGGCCGGCATCCCGATGTCCGTGCCGGCGCTGACCGTCAACAAGGTCTGCCTCTCCGGCCTGGACGCGATCGCCCTGGCCGACCAGCTGATCCGCGCCGGCGAGTTCGACATCGTCGTCGCCGGCGGCATGGAGTCGATGACCAACGCCCCGCACCTGCTGCTCGGCCAGCGCGGCGGCTACAAGTACGGCGACGTGGTGGTCAAGGACCACATGGCGCTCGACGGGCTCACCGACGCCTGGGACAACTGCGCGATGGGCGAGTCCACCGAGCGGCACAACGGGCGGCACGGCATCTCCCGCGAGGAGCAGGACGCGTTCGCCGCGACCAGCCACCAGCGGGCCGCCGCCGCGCAGAAGAACGGCCACTTCGCCGACGAGATCACCCCGGTGGTCATCCCGCAGCGCAAGGGCGACCCGCTGGTGATCAGCGAGGACGAGGGGATCCGCCCGGACACCACCGTCGAGTCGCTGGCGAAGCTGCGCCCGGCGTTCGCCAAGGACGGCACCATCACCGCCGGCAGCGCCTCGCCGATCTCCGACGGCGCCGCCGCGGTGGTCGTCATGAGCAAGGCCAAGGCCAAGGAGCTGGGGCTGACCTGGCTGGCCGAGATCGGCGCGCACGGCAACGTCGCGGGCCCGGACAACTCCCTGCACTCGCAGCCGTCCAACGCGATCCAGCACGCCCTCAAGAAGGGCGGGCTCGGCATCGAGGACCTGGACCTCATCGAGATCAACGAGGCGTTCGCCCAGGTGGGCATCCAGTCCACCCGTGACCTCGGGATCAGCCCGGACAAGGTCAACGTCAACGGCGGGGCGATCGCGCTGGGCCACCCGATCGGCATGTCCGGCGCCCGGCTGGTGCTCACCCTCGCGCTGGAGCTCAAGCGCCGGGGCGGCGGCACGGGCGCCGCGGCGCTCTGCGGCGGCGGCGGCCAGGGCGACGCTCTGATCATCCACGTCCCGGCCCCCGGCGAGAGCGGTCACTGACCGCCGGCCGGCCGATCCCGTAGAGGCAGCACAGTGAGCGAGATCGTCGACGGCGTCCCGGCGGCCGGCGCACCCCCGGTGCGCCGCAGCCGGGACGTGCCGATGCTGGTCGAGCGGGCCCGCGCGGGCGATCCGCGCGCGGTGGCCCGGCTGATCACCCTGGTCGAGTCAGGCGACGAGACGCTGCCGCGGATCGCGGCGGCCCTCGCGCCGTACGCCGGCCAGGCCCAGGTGGTCGGGCTGACCGGCTCACCGGGGGTGGGCAAGTCGACCACCACCAACGAGCTGGTCCGGGCGCTGCGCGCCCGCGGCCACCGGGTGGGCGTGCTGGCCATCGACCCGTCCAGCCCGTTCACGGGCGGGGCGATCCTCGGCGACCGGGTCCGGATGCAGGACCACGCCACCGACCCGGGCGTCTACATCCGGTCGATGTCGAGCCGGGGCCACCTGGGCGGGCTGTCGGCCGCCACGCCGCAGGCGGTGCGGGTGCTGGAGGGCGCCGGCTGCGACGTCGTGCTGGTGGAGACCGTGGGCGTCGGGCAGGCCGAGGTGGAGGTCGCCTCGCTGGCCGACACCACGCTGGTGCTGCTCGCCCCGGGCATGGGCGACGCGATCCAGGCGGTCAAGGCCGGCATCCTGGAGATCGCCGACGTCTTCGTGGTCAACAAGGCCGACCGGGACGGCGCCGACGCCACCTACCGCGACATCCAGGGCATGATCGCCCTGGGTGAGCGCGGCCCGGGCGACTGGCGGCCGCAGGTGGTGCGCGCGATCGCCTCCCGGGGCGAGGGGATCGACGACATCGCCGCCGCCATCGACAAGCACCGTGCCTGGCTGGTCGAGCACGGCGAGCTGCGTCGCCGCCAGGAGGCGCGGGCCGCCGCCGAGGTCGAGGCGATCGCGCTGGGCGTGCTCCGCGCCCGGATCGGTTCCCTGCGCGACGGTACGGAGCTGCCGGCGCTCGCCGCGAAGGTGGCCGAGGGCGCCCTCGACCCGTACGCGGCGGCCGACGAACTGCTCTCCCAGCTCGGCTCCTGAGGGGCCCGTCGAGCTAGTACGCTCGCACCGCTCCACGGTCGGCGTGGGGCGGTGCGCGGCGGAGTGGGGAGACGATGGGCGACGAGGCGACGCAGGAGCTGTCGGTGACACCGGACGCGGTGCCGGGCGGGACGACGCTCGTCTCCGACGAGGTGGTGGAGAAGATCGCGGTGGCCGCCGCGCGGTCCGTGCCCGGGGTGGTCGAGCTGGGCGGAGACGTGGCCCGGTTCTTCAACGCGGTGCTCGACAAGGTCGGGCTCGACCAGGTCGGCGACGCCCGGCGCGGCTGCTCGGCCCACGTCACGAACGGTGCCGCGGTGGTCAACCTGGTCATCGTGATCGAGGCCGGCCGCCCGGTGCCGCAGGTGACCGCCGAGGTCCGGGCGCAGGTCGCCGGGGCGGTCGAGGCGTACGGGCTGCGGGTCGACGAGGTCAACATCAGGGTCGACGACGTGGCCCTGGGCGGTCCCGCCGCGCCCGTCGCGTGACGCGTCCGGCGGCTCAGGTTACCTGCCGGTACGAACTTACTTAGCGATCGTTCAGGTCTGGGCTCTACACTCGCAGTGCAGTCGAGGACTCGAGGAGGAGCCCCGCCGATGAACGCCGACGAGATCGCCGCCGGACGGGCGCGCTGGCAGGCCCGCTACGACGCCGCGCGTAAGCGGGACGCCGACTTCACCACGCTCTCCGGGATGCCCGTCGACCCGGTCTACGGGCCGCCGGAGGGTGTGCCCTATCCGGGCTTCGAGCGCATCGGCTGGCCGGGCGAGTACCCGTACACCCGGGGCCTCTACCCGACCGGCTACCGCGGGCGGACCTGGACGATCCGGCAGTTCGCCGGGTTCGGCAACGCCCAGCAGACCAACGAGCGCTACAAGATGATCCTGGGCGCCGGCGGCGGCGGTCTCTCCGTCGCCTTCGACATGCCCACGCTGATGGGCCGGGACTCCGACGACCCGCAGGCGCTCGGCGAGGTGGGCCACTGCGGCGTCGCCATCGACACCGCCGCCGACATGGAGGCCCTCTTCGACGGCATCGACCTGGCCGGGGTCACCACGTCGATGACCATCTCCGGGCCGGCCGTGCCGGTGTTCTGCATGTACCTGGTGGCCGCCGAGCGGCAGGGCGCCGACCTGTCCACGCTGGACGGCACGTTGCAGACGGACATCTTCAAGGAGTACATCGCGCAGAAGGAGTGGCTCTTCGACCCGGAGCCGCACCTGCGCCTGATCGGCGACCTGATGGAGTACTGCGCCCGGGAGATCCCGCGCTACAAGCCGCTCTCGGTCTCCGGCTACCACATCCGCGAGGCCGGCTCGACCGCCGCGCAGGAGCTGGCGTACACGCTCGCCGACGGGTTCGGCTACGTCGAGCTGGGGCTCTCCCGGGGGCTCGACGTCAACGTCTTCGCGCCCGGCCTGAGCTTCTTCTTCGACTCGCACGTCGACTTCTTCGAGGAGATCGCCAAGTTCCGGGCCGCCCGCCGCATCTGGGCCCGCTGGCTGCGCGACGTCTACGGCGCGACCAGTGAGAAGGCGCTCTGGCTGCGGTTCCACACGCAGACCGCCGGGGTGTCGCTGACCGCCCAGCAGCCGGTCAACAACGTGGTGCGTACCGCCGTGGAGGCGCTCGCGGCGGTGCTCGGCGGCACCAACTCGCTGCACACCAACGCCCTGGACGAGACCCTGGCGCTGCCCACCGACGAGTCCGCCGAGATCGCCCTGCGTACCCAGCAGGTGCTGATGGAGGAGACCGGGGTGACCAACGTGGCGGACCCGCTGGGCGGGTCCTGGTACGTCGAGGCGCTCACCGACAAGATCGAGGCCGAGGCGGAGGAGATCTTCGCCCGGATCCGGCAGCTCGGCGGGGAGGGCCCGCACCAGATCGGCCCGATGACCTCCGGCATCCTGCGCGGCATCGAGGACGGCTGGTTCACCGGCCACATCGCCGAGTCCGCCTTCGTCTACCAGCAGGCGCTGGAGAAGGGCGACAAGCGGATCGTCGGGGTCAACTGCCACACCGGCACGGTCGCCAAGGACCTGGAGATCCTGCGCATCTCGCACGAGGTGGAGCTGGAGCAGCGCCGGGTGCTGGCCGAGCGGAAGGCCGGCCGCGACGAGGCCGCCGTCAAGGCCGCCATCGAGCGGATGGTCGCCGTCGGCCGGACCGACGGCAACATGATCCCGGCCATGCTGGACGCCGTCCGCGCGGAGGCCACCCTCGGCGAGATCTGCGACGCCCTGCGCGCCGAGTGGGGCGTCTACCGCGAACCCGCCCGCTTCTGACCCCGTCCCCCTCGACACCGCGATCCCGCTCCACCGCGATCCCGCACCCCGTGTTCCGGCGGCCGCCGGGCAGGCCTCGTACCGAGGACCGGAGGTGCGGGATCGCGCCGTGCCGGGCGGGAGGTCGGGCAGGGACGCGGGGACGGGGCGGGGAAGGGCGGGAGCAGCCGTGACAGTCGCAACTGTCGCCGTCGCGGTTGATCTGAGTTCCGTGGGTCGCGTGCGAGACTAGGTAACCATGAGCGACCCACGGATCACCTCGTCGATCTTCACCCGCGGCGCGGTCGACCTCAGCGCGCTGCGCACCCCCGCACCGGCCCCTGCCCGCCCCGCCACCCCGGCCCAGTCCGCCCCCTCCGCCGATTTCCCCGGCGCCGCCGGTGGCGGCGTCGCCGTCATCGACGTGAGCGAGGCGACATTCCAGTCCGAGGTTCTCGAGCGCTCGCTCACCACACCGGTGATCGTGGACTTCTGGGCCGAGTGGTGCGAGCCGTGCAAGCAGCTGAGCCCCGTGCTGGAGCGGCTGGCCGCCGAGGGCGGCGGCGCCTGGGTGCTCGCCAAGGTCGACGTGGACGCCAACCCCCGGATCGCCCAGATGTTCCGGGTGCAGGGCATCCCGATGGTCTACGCGGTGGTCGGCGGCCAGCCGATCGACGCCTTCTCCGGAGTGGTGCCCGAGGCGCAGCTGCGGCAGTGGATCCAGGCGGTGCTCAAGGCCGGTGGCGTGAGTGTCGCCGAGCCGGAGGACCCGCGCCTCGACGAGGCCGACGACGCCCTGATGAGCGGCGACCTCGACGCGGCCGAGCAGGCGTACCGCAAGATCCTCGCGGAGTCGCCCGCGGACGCCGCGGCGGAGGCGGGCCTCGCCCAGGTCGGGCTCGCCCGCCGGGTGGCCGGGGCCGACCCGGGCGCGGCGGTCGCCGCCGCCCAGGCGAACCCCGACGACGTCGAGGCCCAGCTCCTGGCCGCCGACATCGAGGTGCTCAGCGGCCAGGCCGAGGCGGCGTACGCCCGCCTGGTGGGCCTGGTCCGCCGCACCGCCGGTGAGGAGCGGGAGAAGGTACGCCAGCACCTGGTCAGCCTCTTCACGGTCGCCGGCCCGGAGGATCCCGCGGTCGCCGCGGCGCGCAGGGCCCTGGCCAGCGCCCTGTTCTGAGCACCACGCCCTGCTTGTGAGTACGTAGCACGCCAGCGCGGGCCGGCGTTCCGGCCGGCCCGCCCGACACCTCGAGGACGGGAGCCCATGATGCGCCGGATCGCCGTCCTCGACGCGCCCAGCAACCTCGGCCTGCGCCCACCCACGTCCACCTCGGTCCCCGGCTGCGGCAAGGCCCCGGGCGCGCTGCGCGACCAGGGGCTGCTCGCCCGGCTGCGGGCCCGCGACGCGGGCTGCCTGACCGCGCCCCGCTACGACCCCGGCGACTGGCGACCGGGTGACGGGGTCTGCCACGCCCGCGAGATCGCCGACTACTCGGTGGCGCTCGCGGAGCGCATCGGCGCCATCATCGACCGCAGCGAGTTCCCGCTGGTGCTCGGCGGCGACTGCTCCATCCTGCTCGGTTCGGCACTGGCCATGCACCGGCTCGGCGAGGCGGTCGGGGGGCGCATCGGGCTGGTCTTCGTCGACGGCCACTCCGACTTCCGGCACCCCGGCAACGCCTCCTACGTGGGCGCGGCGGCCGGCGAGGACCTCGCGCTGGTCACCGGGCGGGGGCAGGCCGACCTGGCCGCCATCGAGGGGCGCCGGCCGTACTTCCGCGACATCGACGTGGTGGTGCTCGGCATCCGGGCACAGGACGAGTACCGCCTCGACCTCCAGGCCGCCGGGATCACCACCCGGCCGGTGCCGGCGCTGCGCGCCGAGGGCGCCGCGCGTACGGCACAGTGGGCGCACGAGCAGCTCGCCGACTGCGCCGGCTACTGGGTGCACATCGACGTGGACGTGCTGGACCCGGCCGTGATGCCGGCGGTCGACGCCCCCGACCCGGGCGGGATCGCCTTCGCCGAGCTGGAGATCCTGCTCGCCGGCCTCGTCGACACCCCGCACTGCCTCGGCGTCGAGCTGACCGTCTTCGACCCCGACTACGACTTGGACGGCGCGTACGCGGCCGAGATCGTCAACACCGTGGTTGCCGGGCTGCGCCCGGTCTCGGCGCCGACGGCTTCGCCGCCCCGACTGCTGCCGGGCCCGTCGGCGTCCGCCGCCCCGCCCGCGCCGTCACGCTCTGCCGCCCCCACCAGGCCCTCCGCCCCCACTGCCCCCACCACGCCCTCTGCGCGCTCTGTGTCGAGCGTGCCGTCGCCGTCTGCCGCTCCCGGGATGCCGACCGTGTCTGCCGACCCCGGCGTGCCGTCTGCCTCTGCCGTGTCGGCTGGGCCGTCTGCCGTCTCGTCCGGGCCGTCTGCCGCGTCGGCTGGGCCGCCTGCGGTGTCGTCCGGGCCGTCTGCGGTGTCGTCCGGGCCGTCTGCGGTGTCGTCCGGGCCGTCTGCGGTGTCGGCTGGGCCGTCTGCGGTGTCGTCCGGGCCGTCTGCCGGGTCGGCTGGGCCGTCTGCGCTTGCCGCCCCTGCCACGCGCTCGGCGTCTGCTGGCTCGGTTGGGCCGTCGGCGTCTGCGGATTCGGCCGGGCCGTCGGCGTCTGCCGCCTCGGTCGTGCCCTCCGTACGTCGGAGCAACGGTCGTCCCGAGGTGCCGATCATGCCTCCGTCGGCCTCCGCCCCGGCGCTCGTTTCCGCCCCCGTTCCACGCGTTGACGGAGACGACCGGCACCCGGGCGGCGCCGAGGAGCGTGCCGATGACGTTCCGCCAGCCCCGCTTCGGCCGCTCGGGCCGGTGGCCCCGGTTGCCGCCGCCTCCGACGGTCTCGCCGTGCCGGAACCCGTCGGCCCGCCCGCCTCCGCAGGCCCGGGCCTGCTGCGCCGGGCACCGCTCGCGGGCCTCGACCCGGGCGACCCGCTGCCCGCGCCCGAGGACGGCACCTCGCCATCCGCCGCCGGTATCGCCTGACCCCCTGTCGAGCTGCCCCATCTGTGCGCCCACCTGCCGGGCCCGGTCGCGCCGGGACGGCTGATGGCACGTGCCTGGTTAAGGGCAAGGCTGGGCGGCTGATCGCACGTGCCCAGGGCAGGGCGAGGTGGGGCGGCTGATCGCACGTGCCCAGGGCAGGGCGAGGTGGGGCGGCTGGTGGCACGTGGCCAGGGCAGGGCGAGGTGGGGCGGCTGGTGGCACGTGGCCAGGGCAGGGCGAGGTGGGGCGGCTGGTGGCACGTGCCCAGGGCAGGGCGAGGCGGGCGCGGTCGAGGCAGGGCCGATTGAGCTAGGGCCGGTGCGCCTGCGGGTCCGGTCGCGGAGGCTGGTGGGACGCGAGGTGACGGGTGGAACACCATGGGTGTCACCAAAGGTTTTTGACACCCATGGTGTTCCCACCGGTGAATTGCCGGATGTGCGCCCGGCGGGCGTCGGCGCCTGCCCCGTCGGTAGGGGCAGCTCCACAGCGTCGCTCCGGTTCCGCGGGAACGCCCGCCAACCAGTGGTGATCAGGACGCCATGGACGTTAAAACCGCCCGGTAACGTCCATGGCGTCCTGATCACCAATGCTCGCTTCTGGCGGCAGGCAGGTGGGCTCCCCGGTGCGGCGACCGGCCCTTTGCGCGCCGGCTTGGGCCGCCGAGGCTGCCGCAACTACACGTCGCCGTCGCCGACACGTGACGGACCACGCCGACCAGGACGTGGCCGCGTGAACCGCGAAGCAGCGGTGCCCACGGGTGCCCGACGCTGCCGGCACCGACGACACCAGCACCGGCACCGACGACACCGGCACCGGCACCGACGACACCGGCACCGGCACCGACGACACCGGCACCGGCACCGACGCCGCCGGCACCGTCGAGGCCGCCGGCACCGTCGAGGCCGCCGGCACCGTCGAGGCCGGTACCGGTGTCGGTGTCGGTGAGGTTGGTCAGCGGGAGAGGGCGCGGAGGAAGCGTTCGACGGCGGGGACAGCGGTGGCGGTGCTGGCTCCGCCCTTCTCGACGAAGACCGCGAACGCGACGTCGCCCTGCCAGCCGACGAACCAGGCGTGCGTGTGCGCCGGGTTGTCGTCGTATTCGGCGGTGCCCGTCTTGCCGTGCACCGGCGCGCCCGGCACGTCCCGCAGCGCGCTGCCGGAGCCGGCCGTGATCACCTCCCGCATCATCGCCCGGACCCCCTCGACCGACTCCGGCTTGAGCTGCGGGCCGGGGGCGGCGGGCTGGGCCGGGGCGGGGTCGAGGACCAGCTTCGGCTGCTCGAACCGACCCCGGGCGACCGCCGCGGTGGCCGACGCCATGGCCAGCGGGCTGACCAGCGTGGTGCCCTGGCCGATGGCAGCGGCGGCCTGCTCGGTCGCCCCGCCGTTCGCCGAGACCTTGCCGGTGAAGGCGTCGAGGCCGACGTCCCACTGCCCCTCCAGCCCGAGGGAACGACCGGTCACGGCCAGTCCGTCGGGGCCGAGCTTCGGCGCCAGCGCGGCGAACGCGGTGTTGCAGGACTTGGCGAAGTCGGTGCGGAAGGGCATCGGCCCCAGCACGAAGTTGTCGGAGTTCTTGAACGGCTTGCCGTCGACGGTGAACGTCTTCGGGCAGTCCACCGTCGCGGCCGGCGTGATCGCGCCCCGGTCGAGCAGGCCGAGCGCGCTGACCATCTTGAAGGTGGAGCCCGGCGGGACCTGGGCGGTGAAGGCCAGGTTCTCCCCGGCCGCGCCGGGACCGTTGGCCGCGGCGAGCACCGCGCCGTCGCTGATCCGCACCGCCACCAGCGCCGCCCGGCGCTTCTCGCTGCGCAGGGCGGTGTCGGCCGCGTTCTGGGTGGCGACGTCGAGCGTGGTCTTGACCGGCTGCCCCGGCTTCGGCTCGCTGCGGAACACCTCGGTGCCGGTGGGCACCAGCGTGCCGTCCTGGCCGGGGCGCTCGGTGATCACGGTCAGCCCGGCCGCGCCGCGTAGCCGCTCGTCGTGGCGGCCCTGGAGGCCCCCGTGGCCGACCAGGTCGCCGGCCTCGTAACGGTCGGGGTGCTGGGCGAGGTCGTCGGCCTGGGCCGGGTCGACGGAGCCGAGCACCGCCCGGGCGAACTCGCGGGTGGGAGCCAGGTCGAGCTTGTCGCTGCGGAACTTGGTGCCCGGCAGGTCGTAGATGCGTTGTTTGATCTGCCGGTACGCCTCCTCGCGCAGGGTCACCACCTCGACGAACGCGCCCGGATCCGCGTCGTCGAGCCGCTTGCGCAGCCCGGAGAGGTCCACCGGCGGGGTGATCGCCGGTCGGATCGCCCGGAAGGCCGAGTCCAGCCTCCGGGTCAGGCCAGGGAGGTCGGTGACCTCGCCCGGTTGGAGCCCGACCCGCACCACGGGCCGGGGTGCCACGATCGGCTGGCCGGCGGCGTCGAGCACCGCGGCCCGGGTGGCGGTGTCGCGGCGCAGCCCGAGCCGCTCGCCCCGGGTGAGCTGCTCCTGCACCACCTGCGGCTCCCAGATCACCCGCCACTCGTCGCCGCCGCGGGTGAGCCGCACCGGACGCTCGTACGCCCAACGGGTCCCGCCCGGGAGGGCCCAGTCGACCTTGACCACCGAGGTCGCGACGTCCTTGGTCACCTTCGCCTCGCCCCGGCGGGTCAGCGTCGGCGGCGTGGCCGCCAGCTCGCCGGAGAGCTCCTTGAGCTCGCGGGCGACGTCGGCCGCCGGCACCTTGGCGCCGGTCGGGTCGACGAAGCCGACGGCCTGGAGGTCGCCCGAGCGCCAGCCGGCCAGGAACGCGTCGACGCTGCGCTCCGGTCCGTCACCGCCCGAGCACGCGGTGAGGGCGCCGGCTGCGAGCGCGGTCGCGGCGAGCAGTGCCAGCGGCGGGCGGAGCCGGTTGCGGCGGGGGCGGCGGGGGTACGACAAGCGCATGGAAGCGGATCTCCGATCTCGGAACTGCCCTGCACGCTAGTACGGCGGCGCGGTCCGCACCGTCCCCCCGCACCGGGACGTGCGGAAAGAGAGCCGCTGCCCGGGTGATGAACGACTGGTGGCGGGGTACTCCCGAACCGGCCAACCTCGTACCCGCAACGGGTGAAAGGACGAAGTCCGGAACCGGACGTCCGCACTGTGGTCCGCCGAGCAAGGGGCGGAACGGCAGGGCCTAGGCTGGGCGGCAGAGTGACCCACAATGCGGTGGGTCGAGGGGAGTGGCACCGATGGACCGGCGTCCGGCGATCAAACCGGGACCCGACCTCCGGCAGGATGACACCGGCCGGGACGACAGCTTCGATTCGGCGACCGACGGGGACGGCTTCGGCCGGCTCGACACAGGAGTGACCGGGATGACCGGTTCGAGTATCGACACCCTCTACGATCTGGGCCTGCCCGTCGACGCGCTGGCCGACGACGTGGAGGACAACGAGCTCGACGAGCCTGTTCCCAACGTGGAGCGCCTGGTCGCCCAGGCGGTCGCGCTTGCCGGCGACGACCACGACGCGGCGACCCTGGTCAGCCGCTTCTGGCGGTTCGCGCCGGACGAGGAGCTGATCGGCTTCACCGCCGAGGAGATGCTGGAGGCGGCTCGCGCGCACCGCGACCTCGCCCAGCAGCGCGTACCGGGCGAGTTGAAGCTGCGCATCCACGAGCCCGACGCCGAGCAGCACCACTCCGTCATCGAGATCGTCACCGACGACATGCCGTTCCTGGTCGACTCGGTGACCGCCCTGCTCAACTCGCACCACCTGGACGTGCACCTGCTGGTCCACCCGCTGGTGGTGGTCCGGCGCGAGCCGCTGGGCCAGCTGGTCGAGGTCTCCGCCGACGTCGAGCCCGACGACGCCATCGCCGGCGACCTGGTCGAGAGCTGGATGCACATCGAGATCGACCCGGTGCGCGACGCCGCCGAGCGGGACCGGCTGCGCCGGGAGCTCCAGCGGGTGCTCACCGACGTGCGGGAGGCGGTGGAGGACTGGCCGAAGATGCGCCAGCGCGCCCTCGCCCTCGCCGACGAGCTGGCCGCCGCGCGGACGTCGGACAACCGGCCGCCGGTGCCGGAGAAGGACATCACCGACTCGGTGGAGCTGCTCCGCTGGCTCGCCCACGACCATTTCACGTTCCTGGGCTACCGGGAGTACCGGCTGGTCGACACCGGCGAGTCGGGTGCCGGGGACGGGGAGCGGGGCAGCGGCCAAGCCCTGGAGGCGGTGCTCGGCACCGGTCTGGGCATCCTGCGCCAGGACTCCCCGGAGGCCCGGCCGCTGTCGTCGATGACGCCCGAGGCGCACGACAAGGTCACCGAGAAGCGGCTGCTGATCATCACGAAGGCGAACTCGCGGGCCACCGTGCACCGCTCCGCCTACCTCGACTACATCGGCTTCAAGATCTTCAACGAGGCCGGCGAGGTGATCGGCGAGCGGCGTTTCCTGGGGCTGTTCTCGACGGCCGCGTACCGGACCAGTGTGCAGGAGCTGCCGGTGGTCCGCCGCAAGGTGGCCGAGGTGCTGGACCGCTCCGGCCTGAGCCAGCGCAGCCACTCCGGCAAGGACCTGCTCCAGATCCTGGAGACCTACCCGCGCGACGAGCTGTTCCAGATCAAGACCGAGGACCTCTACCACGCGGTCATCGGGGTGCTGCGGATGGCCGGCCGCCGGCAGCTGCGGGTGTTCCTGCGCCGGGACGCGTACGGGCGGTTCATCTCCTGCCTGATCTACCTGCCCCGGGACCGGTTCACCACCCAGAACCGCCTGCGGATGCAGGACATCCTGCTGCGCGAGCTGAACGGCGTCGGGGTCGACTACACGACCCGGGTCACCGAGTCGATGCTCGCCCGGGTGCACTTCATCGTCCGGACCGACCCGAGCCGGACTCCGGGCGACATCGACGCCGACCTGCTCGCCGAGGAGCTGGCCGACGCGACCCGGCTCTGGGACGACGACTACCGGCTGGTGCTGGAGCGCAAGCTCGGCGACGAGCAGGCCAAGCACCTGTTCACCCGCTACGCCGACGCCTTCCCGGAGGGCTACAAGGACGGCCACACGCCGTACGAGGCCATGAAGGACCTGGCGAAGCTGGAGCTGCTGGAGGAGCCCGGCCAGCTGGAGATGCACCTGTTCCGCAAGCAGCTCGCGCCGCGGGCCGGTGGGCGGGGGCCGGACGTCGACGAGGCGATGGACGTCCGCTTCAAGGTCTACCGCTACGGCGAGCCGATGATGCTCTCCGCCGTGCTGCCGGTGCTGCACTCGCTCGGCGTCAAGGTGGTCGACGAGCACCCGCACGAGGTGGACCGGATCGACGGTCGGGTCTACCTCTACGACTTCGGGCTGCGGCTGCCGGAGGGCCACCAGGAGCTGTCCGAGGTGCGCCCGCACGTGGAGAACGCCTTCGCGGCGGCGTGGCGGGGCGAGGCCGAGGTGGACGGCTTCAACGAGCTGGTGCTGCGCGCCGGCCTCACCTGGCGGCAGGTCGTGGTGCTGCGCGCGTACGCGAAGTACCTGCGCCAGGCCGGCACGGTCTTCTCCCAGGAGTACATGGAGCAGACCTTCATCGCGTACCCGAGGATCGCCGCCCTGCTGGTGGAGCTGTTCGAGGTGCGGTTCGCGCCCGGTGAGGACGGCCACGAGCAGCGGCAGCAGCGCAGCGCCGAGCTGGTGGGCGACATCCGGGCCGCGCTGGACGACGTCGCCAGCCTCGACCAGGACCGGATCCTGCGCGCCTACCTGACGATGATCCAGGCCACCCTGCGCACCAGCTTCTACCAGAAGCGCACCGACGGGCGGCCGAAGTCGTACGTGGCGCTCAAGCTGGACCCGCAGGCGATCCCGGACCTGCCGGCGCCGCGGCCGAAGTTCGAGATCTTCGTGTACTCGCCGCGCTTCGAGGGCGTGCACCTGCGGTTCGGGCCGGTGGCCCGGGGCGGGCTGCGCTGGTCCGACCGCCGGGAGGACTTCCGCACCGAGGTGCTCGGCCTGGTCAAGGCGCAGATGGTGAAGAACGCCGTCATCGTGCCGGTGGGCGCCAAGGGCGGCTTCGTGCTCAAGCAGAAGCCGGGGGACCGCGACGAGGCGGTGATCTGCTACAAGGAGTTCATCTCCGCCCTGCTCGACGTCACGGACAACATCGTCAGCGGCGAGATCGTGCCGCCGGAGGACGTGGTCCGGCACGACGGCGACGACCCGTACATGGTGGTCGCGGCGGACAAGGGCACGGCGACGTTCTCGGACATCGCCAACGAGATCTCCACGGCGCACCAGTTCTGGCTCGGCGACGCGTTCGCCTCTGGCGGCTCGGCCGGCTACGACCACAAGAAGATGGGCATCACTGCCCGGGGCGCCTGGGAGTCGGTGAAGCGGCACTTCCGCGAGATGGGTCACGACACCCAGACCCAGGACTTCACCGTGGTCGGTGTCGGCGACATGTCCGGCGACGTGTTCGGCAACGGGATGCTGCTGTCGGAGCACATCCGGCTGGTGGCCGCGTTCGACCACCGGCACATCTTCCTCGACCCCGACCCGGAGGCCGCCGCCTCGTACGCCGAGCGGAAGCGGCTGTTCGACCTGCCCCGCTCGTCGTGGGAGGACTACGACCGGGGACTGATCTCGGCCGGCGGCGGGGTGTACCCGCGTACCGCCAAGTCGGTGCCGGTCTCGCCGCAGGTCCGCGCGGTGCTGGGCCTGGGCGACGACGTCACGCAGATGTCGCCGCAGGAGCTGATGAAGGCGATCCTGACGGCGCCGGTCGACCTGTTCTGGAACGGCGGCATCGGCACGTACGTGAAGGCCTCCAGCCAGACCAACGCGGAGGTGGGCGACAAGTCCAACGACGCGATCCGGGTGGACGGCAGGAACCTGCGGTGCCGGGTGGCCGGCGAGGGCGGCAACCTGGGCTGGACCCAGCTCGGCCGCATCGAGTACGCCCAGACCGGCGGCCGGATCTACACGGACTTCATCGACAACGCGGCCGGGGTGGACTGCTCCGACCACGAGGTGAACATCAAGATCCTGCTGAACACGGCGGTCGCCGACGGCGCGTTGACCGTCCCCGAGCGGGACGAGCTGCTCGCCGCGATGACCGACGAGGTCGCCGAGCTGGTGCTGCGGGACAACTACGACCAGGCCCGGGCGATCAACAACGCGCAGGCGCAGGCCGCCTCGCTGCTGCCCGTGCACCGGCGGATGATCACCGATCTGGAGCGTTCGGGGGCGCTGGACCGGTCCCTGGAGGCGCTGCCGCCGGACGACGAGATGGCGGTGCGGACGGAGTCCGGGCTGACCGCGCCGGAGTTCGCGGTGCTGCTCGCGTATGTCAAGATCGTCCTTGAGACGGAGATCCTGGCCGAGGGGCTCGCGGACGAGGAGTGGACGACCGAGGTCCTGGTCAACTACTTCCCGACGCCCATGCGTGAGCGGTTCGCCGACCGGATGGGCCAGCACCGGTTGCGCCGGGACATCGTGACGACGGTCCTGGTCAACGAGGCGATCAACCGGGGCGGCATCTCGTTCGTCTTCCGGGTGGTCGAGGAGACGGCCGCCCCGGCGGCGGACGTCATCCGGGCGTACGTGGTGGTCCGCGAGGTGTTCGGGCTGGGCGCGCTCTGGGACGCGGTGGAGGACCTGGACAACAAGGTCGACCCCGAGTTGCAGACCAGCGTGTACCTGGACACCCGGCGGTTGGTCGACCGGGCGGTGCGGTGGTTGGTGACCAACCGCCGGTCGCCGATCGACGTGCCGGCGGAGATCGCCCGGCTGCGCGACGGGGTGGCCCAGCTCCTGCCCGATCTGGAGGAGCGCTTCTACGGCAGCGAGCGGGACTCCCTCGCGGCGCACATCGACTCGCTCACCGAGCGGGGGCTGCCGCGCGACCTGGCCGAGCAGGCGACCCGGCTGATGTACAGCTTCGGCCTGCTCGACGTGGTGGAGACCGCGGCGAGCAGCGGGCGGGACGTCGGCGAGGTGGCGTCGGTCTACTTCGTGCTCTCCGACCGGTTCCGGGTCGACTCGCTGCTGTCGAAGATCTCCCTGCTGCCGCGTGAGGACCGCTGGCAGACGCTGGCCCGGATGGCGCTGCGCTACGACCTGTACGCCGCGCTGGCCGCGCTGACCGCGGAGGTGCTCGACTCCACCGCCGGCAGCCTGTCGCCGCAGGAGCGGGTGCTCCAGTGGGAGCAGTCGAACGCCACGTCGATCCACCGCGCCGAGCGGGCGATGGGGGAGTTCGACGAGTCCCGGGCGGACCTCGCCGCCCTGTCGGTGCTGCTGCGCCAGATCCGCACCCTGGTGCGGACCTCCGCCGCCGCCTGACGCGTATGGCACGCGGCCCGGCCGGTCTCACGACATATCTGAATAGCACACTACTGAACTCCAGTCACTTT